>JAFUUG010000539.1 GCA_017483905.1 Bacillota bacterium | reverse complement strand
GATGTAATGAAGAAACCGCTCTATATTCTGCTTTCACATAATGATGAAAAGGGTATTGATATCCGTACTGACGATGTAAAGGAATACATAACTGCATCGGGTACACCTGTTGCTACCGGAAATGAAGAAGTTAAATCAGTGATGCTTACAACAGAATCAGGCTATGAAGGCTGCTATGTACACCTTGATCTTATGTCAGGTACTTTCACTATGTCTGGAAGTATGCATCAGAACTTTGCTGTATTCGGCAAATTTGAGAGAAAGGGCAACAATCTGTATCTGTACGGTGAAAACGGTTCCACAAATGTTTATATTCTGCACAGAGATGGCAGTTCATTAATAAGTCAATCTGATGAAAAAGGCATTAACTTAACAAAAGGTCTTGCCTTCTCTGCGGAAAATGATGCTTTCTGGGAAAAACTCGCTTCAACAAATGAAAGTACAGTCAAGGGCGATGCAAACTGCGACACTAATGTAAATATGTCAGATGCAGTTATTATAATGCAGTCTCTGGCAAATCCTAATAAATATAGTGTAAACGGTACAGACGAACACCATATCACAGAACAGGGAAAGAAAAACGGCGATATTGCAGGTAATAATGACGGTATCACCAATGCCGATGCTCTGGCTGTGCAGAAAAAACTGCTTGGTCTTGATGAAGAAACTGATTCGGATATTGTTGTTTTTGAGATGACTCCCTCAAAAACAGGTGTTGATGAGTTCCTTGCAAATAATCCGACAATTAAAAGCTCATACAAAGATGATGAATTATTCAATATAACACCACAGGAAATAACAGATAAATATGGTTTTAAAATATTCAAATATTCAGAAGAATGCGAGACTTACCTTGAATACCAAGGGAAAGTATATCAGCTTGGTACAGGTTGGGGGGGTCCCGGCACAGTATCCTTTGCTGTTGCAGACCTTAACGAAGACGAACATTATGAACTCTATTTTACATATTCATGGGGTTCAGGGCTAAATCATGCAGTATTAGACTGCTTTGATATAACATCTTCAATTAAGTTTGAAGGATTCGATCAGTTAGATTACTCCTTGACCGATAACTTTGCATTGGCTGTGGAGAACGGAAAGCTTGGCGTATATAAAGCAAAGCTTACCTCATCAGGTTTTGTAGATATAAAAGCTGAGCCAACTGTAAAATTAGGAGAAATAATCGCAGATAATGAAAAGAATAAGGTGGTTTTCGTACCTATAAACAAAAGTGATATTGATATCGATAAATCTGCAATCGCAGGAAAGATATTTGCGTATGAAAAGGAAGGCACAGGCGGATATTGTACACTTTCATTCAATGAAAATGGACGATTTCTCTATTCTCCCGGTAAGCTTAGTAGTTATATGGGCGGCGGAGACTGGAAGATAGATGGAGATACAGTGAGCCTTATCGGTATGGTAGACAAAACCATATACTTGAAGATAACCGATGATACGCTGGTGTATATTGCTGAAGGCTCCGATGAGTTCCCATATATGGATATCAAGGACGGAGAAAAGTTTGGTATATACCGACCTGAGATATCTTCCGATAAGTTTCAGCTAAATTCTCGATATTCAGAATACGGTCTGGGTAATCCAAAGGTCGAATTGGATCTTATTGCGAGTGAACTGCCTGAATTCTGTTATGTAGAGAACGTAAGGCTCTATGATGAAGATGATAATTTCATCGGAATGATGTCACCTGCTATGGATGCCGATATATGGAGCTATCTTGTTGATTGCAATGTAACGGAAGAATGCTCGAAGACATACTATACCCTGACAAAGATACGATGTGGACAAAAAACTTATCTCGATGATGTTCGTTCTGAAATAACTGTTAATTTCAAAGTTACTCCTGTACCATAATTGTAGATGCAATAACCTGAATATGAAAAAAAAGCAGTCAATTTGACTGCTTTTTTGTTTGCCCGGCATGAGCACAATAAAAATCGTAACCGCCAACCAAACTCAGCCACATATTGAAAAAAAGAGGACTGCAAAAAATGCAGTCCTAATTTTTTGTATGCTGTAAATGGTTGGCAGTTACGGAAGAGTGCGGTTCAAACAGCGGCAAGGTGCGGTTCGGAGTCCGTGCAGATGCGGTTAAGCGAGCGGAATATACAAAAAATTCTCAGCGTCAGAAAAACTTGAAATGCGTCAGCATTTCTGCGTTTTCCTTCCTTGATAATTTTCCTCTCTGTCTTCGCCTTTTTGACAATGTTTAATTGGCGGAGCAATACCGCAAGCGTATGGTTTCTTTGGCTGCCTGATTTTAGTCCGGCACAGGTTCAAAGTATTCTTACTGCTGCTATTCTGTTTTCAAGATTCTGTGTAAAGGCTTAAATCCCCCTACATAAATACAGCCCACGAAAACAGGATCTCTCAGCAACTCATCTGATAATTTCAGCGATTTTAACAATCCAGAATGAGACAGTCCGCTGCGGTATTGATAATTTTGACGAAATATCTTTCTGATAGTATCCCAGCACTTTATACATATAGAAAGCTTTTCTCATTACAGGCGGAACTTCCATAAGTCTGCGGTACTTTTCATCGTTGTCAATAAGTTCAGCCCAGTAATTCTCTAAATATGTATCTGAGTGATCGTCATATGCTACATCTGCTGCATATTCAGGCTCTGCAAGCAAGGTTGTTCTCCTGTAAAATGCTCTGTCCAGATTGAACATCTGAACGTCGTATTCCCTGATTGCTGCTATCTGCTCATCAGTCATACCGCTTTCCCGGTAAATTTTCTCCTTTTTGTTCCATAATTTCTTGAATTTCTTTTCTTCTGCTGCATGATTATATGCCATTTTTTATTCCTCCGTTTTGATTGATTTTTATTCCTGGATCAAAACGAAGGACTATGGATATTTTGCAGCTAAACACAGCCATTTCCCCGATAAAAACATAAGACCCCATTCTGCTTTTAAAGCAGAACAGGGCAAAAAAATAAGAGTCTGACTCGCTTTAAAAGCTTGTCAAACTCCTACTCGTTACTTAATCGGTGGTGTTCATACTAAGTCTTCATATGTAATTTTTACTTTCATTCTGCACTTCCAGCATTTTATTCTTATCGCCGGATAGCATCCGATAGGTCCGATATCACTGAGCGGCTCTCTGTAAATGCAGATGTAATCGAACAATCTTCCGCCGCAGTACGGACATCGGTATTTCTTCTTGTTTAAAATCATGTTTTTCCCTCTCTCTTTTAGCTTTGCAGCTAAACATATATTCAATAATTTTTGCGACCGCAGCCGCAAAAAATTATTGTTCATTTTGTCGGAGATATTTGATAAATCTCTCCCAGTCTTTATCTGTGGCAGAAGCATCACGGGCAGCCCTTATCGCCTTAACAGCGCTTTTATTGGACTGGAGATACTCTGTTATATCAGGACTGAGCTGCCCTGACGCTTCTGCGTACAGATCATAAAAGATGTTTGTTTCTTCCATAGTCAACTCAAATACCTCTATCATCTTTTTTATCAGCCGAAGATCAGGACATTTTCTTTTTCCATGCTCGATCTGGCTGAGATACGGTACTGATACTCCCAGTATCTTTGCGAGTTCCTGACTCTGGAGTTTCTTTTTTCGTTTCTTTTCGGAAATGAACTGACCGAGATCAGTTTTTGAGTTCATTTATTGGTGGAGTTAGTCCTTTCTGAATGACTTATGTGTTATTCGTATTAAATGTTATGAAACTGAATTTGAAGCATAGTTGACCAATATCGCTGACGCATCTCGGGCATCAATAATACCATTTTTATCGTAATCACCAAGAGCAGCTACTCCGTAGTCGATTCCTATACTCAATTCTTTTTCCTTATAATCCTCGGTTGACAGCCTTGTGTAATATGTCAGAACAGAGGAGGCATCTCTTGTATCAATAATTTTATCGCAGTTCACGTCCCCCATGCTGTTTTTTTCTTTAATAAGATCTGATAATTTAGCAGCGTCATTGGCGTTAATGACATTGTCGCTATCAATATCAGCATTCTTATCAATATTCTCTCTTATTGACTGTTCCGAAATAATAGTATTTCCGGTGGCAATCTCTGAATATCGCTGAATTATCAGAAAAATATCATCGCCATTGATTAATCCGTCTGAATTAAAATCATATTTTTGATATAATTCATCTGATATTTCTGCTGCAAATGAATTTGTCGGCATTAAAGTCGCTAACGATATAATAGCAGCAAGAATTATAGAAAATTTTTTAATTTTCATATTATCACTCCTTACTGGAATACTTCATATATAGCTATCTGACCAACCTTGCTTGAAGGCGTATTTCCTACGGACATAGCCATATATGCCTGCATTACGACCGTTGCATCAGATGAGTCTATCACACCATCTTCATTTCCATCCGGTGCTGCTGCACAAGCTGCGTCTGGGAATATACTTGTATACGAATTTCTTATGCTGTATACGTTATAAATAGTCAGATTAGTTGTTGCAGTGAGTATTTTTGTAGCATCTCTTGCATCAATTATTCCATTTCCATCTGCATCGCCTATTAAGTATTCGTATGACGACAACATAACCGGATTAACAGCCTGATTTGTTATATCAACGAAATTCACACCATATAAGCCACCGCTATCACCAAATGTACAATTTAAAGTAGAATTCATCGGATTGTTGATGCTTGTTCTTTCGATATGGAAATAGCATAATCTTCCATTATAATCATATCCATTATCGTCAGTATTCAGAAATACCAAAAATCTTCCTGTTCCATTTTCTGCAATCGAATATTGTCCTAAATTAATAGTATCATCTGAATCTATTCTTAGTCCTTTTGTATTTCCGTGATTGTTTGGTAATATAGTCCATCCAGCACCCACATTGAGATAAAAAGCTCCAGTTCTTATATTAGGCATATTTTCTACAATTACATCTGCACGTATAGTACCTCCATTTTCATAAACAATATCTACATATATTCTTGGATCACTTCCTGGAATAGCATATGCTCGATAAAACGAACATGTAACAAATAACATTAAAACAATATAAACAGAAACTATCATAGATATTATTTTTTTACAAGTTTTTTTCATAATACAGCTCCTTTTCATTAGATGATAATTAATCTTACTTTATTAGTTGCAGAAGCATCACGGGCAGTCCTTATCGCCTTAACAGCGCTTTTATTTGACTGGAGATACTCTGTTATATCAGGACTGAGCTGCCCTGACGCTTCT
>JAFUUG010000538.1 GCA_017483905.1 Bacillota bacterium | reverse complement strand
GGGAGATAAATGAGATGAAAGCAAAGTTAAAAAAGATTTCGCTTGGCGTATTGGCGGCTGCGCTTAGTGTCGGATTATTTACGGCTTGTTCTTCGGACAGCGGTTCATCGGCTTCTTCGGGAAGCGGCAGTGCCGATACTTCTGCACAGGCAGATTCACAGGAAGAAAGAAAAGACCTTGAGGGTGTTGAAAGACCGACAAGCATAAAAATGATGGCAGATACGATCATGACAAAGGGCAACGGCATAGATGACGTTCTTGCAAAATACAAGGAAATTACGGGGATCGAGCTTGTAGTTGAAAAGCCCGATCATGATGTGTATTACGAAACACTTACAAAAGCTTTTTCAAGCGGAGATACGCCTGATGTAATAGAGATAGGAACGACTTATTATCCTAATTTTGCCGATGAGGGCAAACTCTGGGATATGCTCGGTGCTTATGAGAAATCCGAGGCACCCGTTAAATCAATAATAGATGAGAATTATATAGAGAGTCTTGAAATAGACGGAAAATTATACGGCTTCCCAGCACAAAAGGGCGGCGGTACGGTCACTTATGTAAGAGGTGACTGGATGGAAGAGATGGGAATTGAAAATCCGAAAAATTATGATGAGTTTATAGAAATGCTCAGAAAATTCAAAGAAAGAGGAGAAGATATAATCCCTATAACAGCGGCGGGGGCAATGAACAGCGAATCGCCTTACAATATTTTCCTCAGAGAATTTTATCAGGATGCTAACCCTGATTTCTACAAAAATTCAAATTCGGGAAGATATGTTGACGGTATGACGCAGCCTGAAATGAAAGATGCTCTCCAAAGATTACAGGATGCACACGAAGAGGGACTTCTTGACAGAGAGATAGTCACAAACGATACTTCAAAGGCAAGAAACAAATTCTTCTCGGGCAATGTGGGATGCTTCAATTACTGGGCAGGAAACTGGAGCGTAAAGATAGAAGAAAAACTTCATAAGAATGTTCCTGAGGGATTCATTAAAGCTCTCACGCCTATCAAAGAGGCAAATTATATTGAAAGACCGTCAACGGCTTATTCTATTACGGACAAAGCTGAAAATAAGATAGGTATATACAAATTCCTTATAGAATTTATGCACGACGGCGGAGAGGGTCAGATGCTCTTTACTCACGGCGTTGAGGGTATACACTGGGCTAAAGACGGAGGAAAGACAGTTGCACTTCCGTCAAGGTCAAACCCTGATTCACTCTTTGACAGAGCGTTCTTTGATCCGGAACTCAGTGTTACAAAATTTGACGATCCTATTTCGCTTGATCCGAGAGTAAGAGATTCTCTCGATGTTCTGAATAAAAACTCAACTCTTGCAAGTTTGCCTTATTCGACAAATCATATAGAGGATCTTGATAAGGTAAATGCCGTAAAGAAAGAGATAGTAAACAAGATACTTCTTGGTGAGCGTACAGTAGATGAGGGTATAGAGGAATATAAGAGCAAGGTCGGAGATAAGGCTGAAGCTATACTTGATACACTTAACGGATAATAGAAAATTATTTGAAAATAACCGCTGCTTTTACGGAGAGCGGTTATTTTTGTGCGTAAAAAATTATCCCTCGTGAAAAGTATACAAGTGTATATCTTTCACGAGGGTATACGTTATATATTATTTTTTATTTTCGCTGTTCTGATCTTCCGCCATTACGGGAAGTCGTTTTTCTTCTATATCCTTGCCGATAGTTTCAAGGAAGAGTTCATGCGTCATGATACCGAGATCGACACCTCTGCTGCGAACAGAGAGAGTTTTGTCTGCGGCTTCTTTTTCACCGACAACGAGAAGATACGGTATTCTGTTTGATCTTGCATCTCTTATCTTATATCCGAGTTTTTCCGCACGATAGTCTGCTTCTACACGAAGTCCCTTTTCACGGAGCATTTTTTCAACGCTCTCTGCATAGTCGTGATATTTCTCCGATATAGGAAGAACGATAGCCTGAGTAGGAGAAAGCCATGTAGGGAAATTGCCAGCAAATTTCTCTATCAGAAGAGCAAGTGTTCTTTCATAGCAGCCGAGAGATGTTCTGTGGATTATATAAGGACGGACTTTCTTGCCCTCTGCATCTATATAGGACATATCGAAATTTTCGGCAAGCATCTGGTCTATCTGGATAGTGATGAGAGTATCTTCTTTTCCGTGAACATTCTTTATCTGGATATCAAGCTTAGGACCATAGAAAGCTGCTTCGCCGATACCTATGGAATATTCAAGTCCGAGATGATCGAGTATCTTCTTCATCGTGCTTTGTGCTTCGTTCCATTGTTCTTCTGTGCCAATATATTTTGAACGATCATCGGGATCCCACTGCGAAAAACGATATGAAACATCTTCTATAAGTCCTACGGTTTTAAGCATAAAGTTTGCAAGTTCAAGACAGCCTTTGAATTCTTCTTCAAGCTGATCGGGTCTGAGGATAAGATGACCCTCGGAGATAGTGAACTGACGTACTCTTATAAGACCGTGCATTTCTCCCGATGCTTCGTTTCTGAAAAGAGTCGAAGTTTCGCCGTATCTTAAAGGAAGTTCTCTGTAGCTGTGCTGCTGTGCATTATATACGGTATACTGGAATGGACAGGTCATAGGACGAAGTGCATAAACTTCGCTGTCCTTTTCTTCATCGCCAAGTACGAACATACCGTCTTTGTAGTGATCCCAGTGACCTGATATTTTGTAAAGGTCACTCTTTGCCATAAAAGGAGTTTTTGTAAGGACATAACCTCTTCTCTGCTCTTCATCTTCGACAAATCTCTGCAAAAGCTGAACGATCCTTGCGCCCTTTGGCATAAGCAGCGGAAGTCCCTGTCCGATGACATTTGAAGTGGTAAAGAGTGCAAGCTCACGTCCGAGTTTGTTATGGTCACGCTTTTTTGCTTCTTCACGCATAGCAAGATATTCGTCAAGGTCTGCTTTTTTTGTATAAGCTGTAGCGTATATTCTTGCAAGCATCTTATTTTTCTCCGAACCTCTCCAGTATGCACCTGTTGAGCCGTTTTCGCTTGTTATTTTAACTGCTTTTATAAATTTTGTACTCATGAGGTGAGGTCCCGCACAAAGGTCTGTGAAATCACCCTGCTTATAAAATGATATTACGGCATCTTCGGGAAGATCGTTTATAAGTTCGACTTTGTAAGGCTCATCTTTTTCTTTCATAAGAGCGATAGCTTCTTCTCTCGGAAGTTCAAATCTTTCAAGCTTTATATCCTCTTTTACGATCTTTTTCATTTCTTTTTCTATTTCGTTGAGCTCTTCGGCAGTGAAAGGTGTTCTGTCAAAATCATAGTAAAATCCTTCATCTGTTGCAGGCCCTATTGCAAGTTTTGCTTCGGGGAAAAGTCTTTTTACAGCCTGTGCAAGAACATGGGATGCAGTATGGCGGAATGCTTTCTTTCCCTCGGGTGAATCAAAGGTAAGGATATTGAGCGTACAGTCATTATCCATAGGAGTGCGCAGATCGACTACTTTGCCGTCTATCTGTGCTACACAAGCTGCCGAGGCAAGACCGCTGCTTATGGTTTTTGCTGCTTCATATGCTGTCGTGCCGTTTTCAAGTTCCATTTTTGAACCGTCTTTAAGTGTTACATTTACCATTTTTAATTCCTCCGTTTATTATTTTATAATATTATTTTATTCTATTTTTATGCCGCATTTAGGGCAGTTGTTTGCTCCCGGTGCAAGGGGTGAGCCGCAGTTCTTACAAAACTTAGGTTTGTTTGGCTGTGGCTGTTTTTGTTGTGGCTGTGCCGCTTGTTGTGGCGGTGATTGTGTTTGCTGTGGTGTCTGCTGTTTTTGTTTTTCTGCTTCCTGCTTTGCTTTTTCATAGAAAGCCTTTCTCTCTTCGGGGAAATCTTCGGCGGGAAGATAAAGCCACTGCGTGAGATATTCTCTCTTATATGCAAGACCTATGGCACCCTCGGAAGAGACAACATAGAACATATCATCATCTATCTGATGCTCTTCATCTGCCATAGCCGCCGCCTGAAACATAGCCGCAAGCGGAATGAAAGCGTCGGTTTCTGCTATCTTCCATTCATCGCATACATTTGCCGCAATAAGAGCGGCTTTCAACATACAATCTATTCTCTGCATAGTAGTTCACCTCTTTATTTTTTCATTTTATCGCCTAATTCAAGACTATTGTCGGTGGAGCCGTAATTACCTGTCATGGCACCATATCCGATATTTTGTGCCGCACCCGATTTTACATCGGTGTTAAATGAATTGACTTTATTGTTATATGCCGCTTTGCTTATTTGGGAACGCATGATCTCAAGTTTCTTTTCCATATCGTCATGATTTCTCCAGTTGTTTTTGATTATGTCTTTGCCTATATTTCCCGATTTATTCCATGCGTCTGTATCTGCTTTGCCGTAGTTTCTTCCCGCGTTTGAGCCGCTTCCGAATACTTTCCCCGAAACATAGTCAAGAGCTAATTTTGAGCCGCCTTTTGTTATGGAATCTTTTGCACCGTTTTTAAGGGCGGTCTTTACGTCCTTGCCGTCTATAAGGTCGTTTACGGTAGTCCTTACACCCTCGCCGCCAAGGAACGCTCCTGCCTTTACCATGCCTGCATATTTTCCTGTGCCGCCCGAAGCATAATACTGCCCTTCGGTCACACCTGCATTTACGATACCCTTTGCGATGCCCTTTGATACACTGCCGCCTGTTACAACGGCTTCGGTTACGCTTTCGGTGATATTTGTAACGCCTGTATATGCGGCATGGAATTTTGCACCGACAATAGGTATTCTTCCGACTGCATCGGCGGCGGCATCGTTTACGGCTTTTACCGCACCTACTGCCATTTCCCCTCTGCCGAGCCACTTATCTCTGTTCATCGCGTTATCATGAGCTGTCTTTGCCTCTGCTGCTCTGTTTTTGTAAAATTCATGGTAGTTATCCATTGTCATAAGCGTGTGGTCGTTTGTTTTAAGGCGCTTGTCCTTTTCGAGAAGTCTTTGATAATAGGCTTCTTTTTGCTGTTCTTCGTAAAGTTGTCTTTGTTTTTCGGCATTCACGGCATCCCAGTAGTCTTGTTCTTTTTTGTAATTCTGCTGATTCTGAGCACGCTGTCCGATGTCGTCTTTTCCGTTTCCGTTCAGATGCTCCTGTGCCTGCCTGTAGTCCTGTTTGAGCGTTTCATTTTCGTTTCTTGTTTCGATATGTTCCTTTAAAAAATCAGGAGAATATACCGTACCCGTATCACTCTCATACATTCTTCCCTTTTCGGGATCGTCAACGGGATAGAATGTACGCCACTGGCCTGTCGGGGCATCATAGACCGAAAGGGTGCCGTCATCGTTTTCTCTTACGCTGTTTCTGACGGTATCGCTGTCGTTTTCATCGAAAAATCCACTCGGCTCGTCAAATCCGAGTTCTGGGTGGTCGAGGTCGTAATCGTCAAACGGGTCGTAATAACCGCCGCCGAAAAGACTGAGCAGGACAGCACCCACAGTCGATATAAAGTCTACTAACGCCGATCCTGCAACTCCCAAATGCTTAAAGTTCGTATTTGCAATGAATTCGTCAAGGAAATCGAGGAATTTTTCGAGAGGAGTTCTTGTGTCCGGTATATCATCAAACCCAATCTGCAAATATTCATTACCGTCCTCGTCTATTTTGGTCCGCCATACAAGACCGTTGTCATCTTTTGATTCCCATGTTATTTCATCATTTTTACTATGCTTTAACAGCATATATCCATCGTTTTCGGCTTTTATATTATTATTTATGGCCACAGATGAGAATGTTGCGGAAAGCAATATTATAAATGCAGCTGTCTTTATTCCACTCTTTTTGTTTTTCGTCACGAAGAAAAGGATAACGGATATTATTATGAGAAGTATTCCCGTAAAGATACTTAATTTTATACCGAATATATTCGATAATGAAGTTGCCGTAAAGCCGAGCGCAAGACCCGATATTATTTTCCGAACAACATCGGGAGAGAGTTTTTTCTTCTTAGAAAAAGTATTTGCAAGGCTTATGATAAAATTCCATACAAAACCCCTTGCCGAGATATTCTTAATCAGCATAACGGCAGTCATCAAGCCGACTATTAGATTTTCCCTCGTCTGCGCAAGATTCAGAAAGCCGTAAACAAAAGATGCAAGACCTATGGCAAATAAGAACGGTACGGCAGAGGAGAGAGAATTAAATACAAAACTGCCTGCGATTGCCTTAATGCCGCCCTTAAGCTGAGTTTTTTGTTTTTTCCTCTTTTCCTTGCTAAAGAGGGGCATTATTATGGTATTAAGGAAAAGTATAACCAACATTCTTCCTATAATACCGCCTATCGCTCCGATAAATCCACCGTACATTCCGCCCTGTGAAAATGTGAGGCAACTGAGAAATCCAAGTGGAAGAGGAAGTCTGCCCGAATATGCTCTCCATATCGAGAGAATAAACCACACAAGGCACATAAGAACGGTAGGTATCAATTTAAGCGGATTTTTCAGAAAATGAACACCATATTTAAAATATGATACAATAAATTTGCTTACACTGTCTGTATTTATCTTAGGCGGATTTTTATTGTCCATAAAATCACTCTCCCTATGGTCTTACCATTTCACAATTAAAAAGTGTCTGAGAAGTGCTGTCATAATAGTATCCCGATGAATACTGTTTATTATTATGATCGTATAAATATACAAGATTAAAAATACTGTCATTTTCATCTGCAAGATACAGATATGTGTTTTCGCCCTCCGTGTATGATACTCCGGTGAGATAATACGTTTCTTCGTATGAAATATCTTTGTATTCTCCGTTTTCTATGCTGACGGAAGGTCTGACTTGTGCCTTTACGGGTATGCCTGTGTATTTTGAGGCATCCTGTGAAAGATCTTCTTCAACATATAAATTCAGATATTTTTCCGTATAGATGCTGTCGTCATTTGGGAAACAACAAACTTTCCATTCACCGAGATACTTATTCTGATCGAGAATAAGTACGGAATGGGTCGGCGGCTCCTGTGTAAAATCATCGGAGTAAAGATATTCAAAATCATCTGTATCGGCAAGGTCTGAAAATATGTATTCGCCTGTTTCGGATTTGTTACTGTCATTATTGTTGTCGTTATTTTCGCTGTTATTATCGTCATTATTATTATTATCATCATTTCCATGAGGAGTAACTTCAACACCGTCTATGCCGCTGATATCGCCTAAACCATACTCCTCGTAAATATCGTCATAATCGTAATCATTGTCGATACCGAGATCGTCAAGGGTATCGTCCAAAGCTCCGCTGCTTATGGCACCATATATAATGACTGCGAAAATAATTACCGCTATCACAAATACACCGAAACAGCCCAATATACAGCCGCAGGCTATCATTCCGCTTTTATCTTTCTTAGGCGGCTCGGGCGGCGGTGTCTGCTGTGTATTCATACCTGTATTTACGGTAATATCCGGCGGCGGTGCAACAGGCGGTACATTCGGCGTACCCTGTGGCATCTGCGGCGGAGTAAAAGGCGGTACGTTTTGTGCGGTATTATGAACAGTCTGTGACGGTGCAACAGGCGGTACGTTCGGTGCGACATTCTGCGGCGCAGGCGGCGGTGTCATCTGCGGGGCTGCAGCAGAGCCGTTTCCGCTTTCCGAAACGGAAGCTCCACATTCGGGGCAGAATAAAGAATCGCTCTCAAGTGCTGTGCCGCAGGAAGGGCATCTCTTTTGAATATTATTGTTTGACTCTGTTTTTGTTCCACATTCTCCGCAGAACAGTGCATCATCATCAAGCATTTTTCCGCAATTCGGACATATTTTTGACATAAGATCATCTCCTTTTAAATAAATAATTTCTTGAATTTTTAAATAAACAAAAAACGCCTATCCCAAAAAGGGACAAGCGTATAACCTGCGGTTCCACCCAATTTTACGGAAAAATATCCCGTACTCTCAATAGCCTGTAACGTGAGCCAAACGGACTGTATTAAAGTCACTCGGAGGTGGTCTTCGGTCGGATAATGCTGAAATACTCTCAACCGTGATGAATATATACTATTCATTGGTATTTCTCTCTGTAAAGCAATCATATTCCGACGTACTGTCCTCGTCAAAGTTTTAAAAATAATTATATTCATTATACCATTTGAAAAAAAGTTGTCAAGTACTGAAAAGTTACGAAAATAATCATCTCGAAAAGTTTGTATAAATTGCACAAATATTGTATGTTTTTTAGCAGTTCGGTCGGTACAAAAAACGATAAAAATTGCGATAGTAACGCTTTTTAAAAAATTAAAAAATTTTTTAAAAAATTTTTTTGTGAAATTAAAAAAAACACTTGAAATATTTTTGAAATAATTGTATAATGTATTTACTGGAAATAATCAAAGATTATTTTAGTATATGATATTTTATATCAAACTTTTAACTTCCTAATACAGTAGCTATTTATTATTTACTATGTGCGGTTAAAAGCTGATGCCATATTTTGATATATGGTAAGACAAAATCTTTTTTTCATTTTTCATCTTTCCTTTTTTAACCCCCGAATGATGTGTCGGGAATAGAGAAAAGCTCCGATAGTTTCCGCTAAATGAATCGGGGCTTTTTTATTGTCTTTTTACAATATTTAATCAATATCCGATTGACAAAATTAAAAAAAAAATGTATGCTATAATAGTAGAAATATATTGATTGTAAAAATGATATACCGGCGTGCAAAAACATTTGCACACTCGGTATAAATTATGCGCACGACTGCGTACAAGGGAGTTAGCCACTTCGTGGCACGCAGTCGGCGCACTCGTAAACGGAAAAATTTTCCGTTTACGAGTATAAATTCAAAATCTTAAATTTAAGGAGGAGTTTGTCTTGAAAAAAAATCTTAACAGATGTCTCGGTGTTATTATGGCATCTACTATATTATCTGCCTCCGTTCTCTCGGGTACGGGCTCTGTACTTGCTGCACAGGCGGAGGGTGCATGGATAAAGGGCTGGACGGGTTCTTCGGGTTCATCCGATTACAGCTTCAACAATGAAAGCGAAACTTCTGTACAGCTTGAGAATACCAAGGTAAACAGCGGTAAATTCAGCGACGGCGAGGATTCTATCATATACTACGCCAAGGAATTATCAAATGATACCGATTTTACGATATCTGCCGATGTTACAGTAGATGAGCTGAGCATGGGGGACGGTGCATCAAACCCCAACCAAAGCTCTGTGGGTATTGCAATAATTGATGAATTATACAGCAAAAGCGAGGAGAAAACATATACAAACGGTGTTTTTCTCGGAACATGGGCAAAATCAAAGAATGATAATGTTGCCTTCTACGGAATAAGCAGAAATAATTCCGATACAAAGAGTATATCTTCTTCTCTTTCCGATCCTTTCGCAAATAAGGGCAGCGGACTCGGTACATATAAGTTAAGCCTTAAAAAGAGAGGTACTACATTTACATTAAGCTGCAACGGCAAAGAGGAATCTCTTGTTATGGACGGTTTCAAAGATGAGATATATCCTTGTCTTTATATTGCAAGAAATGCAAAGGCTACTTTCAGTAATGTTTCCATAGATATTGATACAAGAAAGGTTACGGGACTGAGCATAGAGGGCAGCTATAAGACAAACTACTTCTACGGCGAACCTCTTGACCTCAGCGGTTCGGTAGTTACCGCATATTTTGATGACGGAAGTTCGGAAGTTATTTCCGGATATGCGATAAGCGGATATGATGCCGAAAAAGCAGGTGCTCAGGAAGTTAAGCTGACTATGGGCGATGCAAGCACGACTGTTCCCGTTACGGTAAATAAGATCGGCTGCTCGAATATAGATATTCAGTTTGAACCTTTAAAAACCGTTTACTATGCGGGAAATGAGTTCAGCTCTATCGGTTTTCAGGGACTTTTTACTTATGAAAACGGCGAAAGCGAAACTCTGACAAGTAAAGATTACGAATTAAAATTAGATGGGAAAGCTATATCAAATACTACTATTCTCGGCAAGGATATGGTGGGAACTCATACCGTTACGGTAACGAGAAAAGACAGCGACGGCTATACGACGGGTACGGCATCGGCATCATATCAGATAGAAGTAAAGGATTCCGAGATAACTTCTCTTGAGGTTACGGAAAAGCCTGTTAAGAGCGAATATTATGTAAATGATAAAATAGATACAACGGGTCTTCGTGTGAGTGCAATATATGCAGACGGCGGAAAAGTTCTTTTAAATGCCGATGAGTATAAAATATCGGAATTTGACACAAGTTCGGCAGGGGCTAAGAAAGTCGTTATCGCCTATGGTGATGATGAAAAGGCAACGACTGAATATGATATAAATGTTAAAGAGAGAACGGCTCAGAAACTTGTTCTTGCAAGCTATCCGAGAACGACTTATCCCGTTGGCAGTGAATTTTCACAGGAGGGTATGGCTGTTGCGATCCTCTACGATAACGGAGATATTGAAGAAACAAAGGATTTCTCTGTTGATACAAGTAAATTTGACTCATCAAAAGAGGGCAAAACTTCCGTTACGATAGTATCGTCTGACGGTAAATTCGATAATATAGATGTACCCGTAACTATCGTTCGGGAAGAAAAGAATATATGGAGAAAAGCCATATTCGGTCAGTCTGCAAGCGTTGAGAAGGAAGAGAGCGGCGCAGCGGGAGTAAAAGCCGATAATTACGGCACAGTTGAGGGAAATATAAACGTAAGGGCATGGGAAGGAACCGGAAAGATAACGGCTGACCATGATGGTATCGTTTACTACTATACTCATGTTGACGGTGAAGATAACTTTACACTTTCGGCAGATGTAACAGTAAAGAAATATCTTGAACACAATAACGATGATACAAAGAGAAACGGACAGGAAGCATTCGGTATAATGGCAAGAGATATTGTTCCTCTTGTCGATGAAAACGGAAATCAGACGATCTCATACAGCGCAGCAAAGAAAGATGAGGACGGAGCTGCCGTTACTCAGGAAAAGAGTGCCGTATTTGCATCGAATGTGATAATCGTAGGCGGTTACAGCGGAAAAGGCTGGCCAAGCGATCCTAATGCATCATATTACGAAACTCAGAGTAAACTCAACAGGATAAATATGTATGCAAGAACCGGTGTTACGGCTACTGACGGCGGCGGAAACAAATTTACGCCTGTTGCACTTTCGTCTTCTTTCCCTAAAGAAGGAAACAAGTACAGAATAACTTTAACAAAGCTGAACGGTGCTATGTATGCTAAGTGCTACGATTATGAGACGGGAGAAACAAAAGAGAATTATCTCTATGATGACTCTATACTCAAAGTTCAGAATGACAAGGATATGTATGTCGGTTTCTTTGCATCAAGATGGGCAGATATAGACGTGAGCAATGTGGAATTCTATGAGTCCGACAAGAGTACGGATAAAACTGTAGAGAGTGAAACAAGCAAGAGAGGCGAAGCTTTTATCAAGGTCGCATCGCCTAAGTATTCAAAAGATACGAATTACGATCTTCAGTACTACATGGAAAATACAGAGGGAACTGTAACTGTTAAACAAAATGATAAGATAATAGCTGAAAATATGCCTGTAAAGAGTGGAACTACCACGATAAAGACAACTCTCGAACAGGGAAAGCACAATAAATTCGTTATTGTATTTACTCCGGATGACAAGCAGAAAAATCTTGCGGCATATAAGCAGCTTGTAGCAAGGGCGGATGTATACAACAGAGATTTCGACAATACCGTATCACAGGTATTTGTAAGTCCGGACGGAAAGGCAGATGCACAGGGAACGGAAGCTGCTCCTCTCGATCTCGATACGGCGGCAGGATTTATCGCTCCCGGGCAGACGATAATAATGAAAGAGGGAGAATATAAGAGAAGTGAGGCTCTCGATATTCCTCTCGGAAACAACGGCGAAGCGGGAAAACTCAAAACTATCGCAGCACAAGACGGTGCAAAGGTAGTCATAGATATGCAGAAGAAAGACGGTGCGGCAGTAGTTACGGGCAATTACTGGAAATTCAAGGGCATTGAATTCAAGAACTCGGCGGATAATGTAAAATGTTTCCATTTAGGCGGAAGCAACTGCGTTGTGGAAGATTGTGTATTCCATGATAACGGCGATCTCGGTCTTCAGATAAGCAGAACATATTCTACCGATGATAAGAGTATGTGGCCGTCAAACAACCTTATCCTCAATTGCGAAAGCTATAATAATTGTGATCCGTCTATGATAAATGCCGACGGTTTTGGCTGCAAACTTACTGTGGGAGAGGGAAATGTATTCAAAAACTGTTCTTCTCATCACAATGTAGATGACGGCTGGGATCTTTATACAAAAGTTAATTCGGGTGCTATCGGTTCGGTAACCCTTGAAAATTGCGTGGCATACAAGAACGGTTTAAGACTTCTTGCCGACGGTTCCGACGAGCCTTACGGTGCAGGCGGTCACAACGGTTTCAAACTCGGCGGTGAGAATGTTTCCGTTAAGCATAAACTTATAAATTGTATGGCTTATGAAAACTTAAGCAACGGTATAACTACAAACTCAAATCCTGCGTTATCTCTTGAGAATGTATTATCATACAGTAATCAGAGTGCAAATTTCAGACTTTATACGGATAAGCCTGAAAACTACAGCATAGATGCGACAGACTGTATATCATATAAGTGCGGAAAGAACGAATGCGACATAGTCGGTACTATAAATAAGGACAGCAGCTATACGAATAACAGTGATATACCGCTTCTTGTGGAAACAAATTTCTGGCAGACGGATGTGAAGGGCGAAACGGTAAATATCAAAGGTCAGATTCTCTCTGATGATTACTTCAAAGAGAAACAGAAAGAACTTAAAAAGATAGCGGGAGTTCAGAAATAATTTGTATTGTTTATCAAGTAGCTTTTTAAAAACAGAGCTGTTTGCAAAAAGTTACAAAAATATAATTATTTATAAGGGAGGAAACAAAATTATGTTAAGAAAATCGGTTTTATGTTTAGCAACGATCATGGCTGTGGGTCTGTCATCAATGACTGCAAATGCGGCAACGGCACAGACAAATACAGCAGCGGTAAAGACGGCACCTGCTTACAAAAATATCATGCTCAATATATCTTTAGGTGAAACACAGGTAAAAGACCTTTCAAAGATAGTGCCGGGCAAACTTACATGGACAATTAAAAACAAAGCTATCGCAACTATTGAAAATGGCAAGGTAACAGGCGTTAAAAAGGGTTCTACTCTTATGACCGCAAAAGATGACAACGGAAATTACAGCATAAATGTAAATGTTCTGGGAACATATAATGAGATAGGAACAAAAATAACAAATGAAAACAAAAATGTAAAGCTTAAATCAGACAGCCTTACGATAAAGGGGTATGATGTAACGGTAGGACCGAATACAACATTAAGACTTACTGACTTTGTAGACGGCGGATATACAAAATATTCATGGAGATCGGTAGATGAAAGCATTGCAAAGATTTCGGGTGCAAATGTCAGAGGCATCAAAGCCGGCATTACACAGGTCATTGCTACGGAAACAAGTGAAAAAGGAAATAAAATATTCAAATTCAATGTGACTGTAGATCCGAATTATGTTACAAAACATCTTGTTATACAGAAAAATGCCACTAAGTCACTTACCGAACTTCTCGGAAAAGACTTTAAATACAACGATTATACTTTTACTGCTGTTACAGGCAGTGCTCCGAAATTTGAAAACGGGAACATCGTTACTTCCGGTACAGGTTCATCAATTGTTGAAGCTATAAGTCTTGTAGGCGGAAAGAACTACACATTGACAGTAAAAGTAATATAATAAACGATTTTTTGATCGTTAATAAGGGATGCGAAGAAATTTTTCGCATCCCTTATAAATTGTTCAAATATAATGAACGGTGGTATTTGAATTTTTATTATCTGTATATATCATATAAGCTGCAGAAAATTTTTCCCGCCTCTTCTTTTGTGAGTATATCACCCTCACCTGATACAAATTCGCTTATATCGTAGGAATTTGCTTTAAGTGCTTTGGTTACCATAAATTCGGCTTCACTCTTTGTTATAGGCTCTTCCGGATTGAAATTGCCGTTTGCATCGGGAACAGCCGCTCCTATGGATTTTGCAACGCCTACACCGTTATAATAAGGTTTGACCTTTTCAACATCGGAAAAGTTTACATATATCTCATAGTTATAGCCAAGTACGGCTGTGAGTTTATCAGCAAATTCCGCTTTTGTGATGAAATTGTTGTTTGCTTTATTTTCCGCTGCATCGTTTTCGTAATTTTTAAGAGTTACGGAAGAGAATTTAAGCTGCGATGCTATCTTTGCAGCAATCATATCGGCACCGTAATCATTGAGATTTGAATTATCATATCCCTGCGAACCCATTGTTTTATCCTTATATAACGGACTGAATATCTTACAGCCGTCTTTTCCGAGTTCATTATACATAGCAGCCGATTCTTCATTGAGATTTACATATCCCGTTCCAAGCTCTGCGGCAACTTCCGCTATAGCCTTTGAATATTCACCGTAGCTTTCGGCAGCGGTTCCGTCGGCATTAAATACTCTCTCTCTTACAGGAGTGATTATTATAGGAACAGCACCTATCTCAGATGCCGGTTTGATATAATATTCATAGAGATAATATTTGAATGAGCCGGCTTTATCCTTATCACCGTCTAAAGATGTGTCTTTCTTTACCGAATCACTTTCACCGAAGTTTATCATGAGATAATCTCCGCTTTTTATATTATAGAATACTTCATCATAATTTTCACTTTCGGTAAATGTCTTTATGCTCTCGCCCTGTTTTGCGTAATTATGGACTGTGAGTCTGTCAACGAAATAATCACCGATATATTCGCCCCATCCGTTCTTCTGAAGTGAATAAGAATCATCTTTGTAATATTTGGCGGCGGCGTCATCGCCGACTACATAAAGGTCGGATTTTCTTATATCTTCTGTCTTTGAAACGGCTTTTCTTGAAGCTATGGAATCCTGTGCTATACTTATGCCCTGCCTTGCAAGCTCTGCAACAAGTTTGCTTGCAATGATATTTGAGCCGAATTTATTATAGTGAGTGATGTCCATACTTCCGTCATCTTTTATATTCTGTATGCTTTCTGTAACTCTCTGACCGTAGCTTTCATACAGTTCTTTTGTGATAGCAAACATATCAATGAGGATAGTGTTTGTTTCCGCAGCTACCTGCTTCACACATTCGACGTAAGCATCGTTTTCACCGTGATGAGGCTTTATTTTGCCGTTTTCATCAAAGAAAACACGGCTTACGGGAGTTATAAGAACGGGTATTGCACCTTTTTCCCTTGCTTTTTCAACATATTGTCTTAAATACCATTTATACGTACCGCTCTTATATGGATAATAAGTTTCCTTATAGCCGTATTCCGCATTCAGATAAGACTGATAAAGATCCTGCGGAGTTTCGGTAAGTTTACCTGCTATGGAAGGATATATGCCGTTTGAATCGGGTGTGCCGACTTCTACGGAATGTTCAAGAAAAGCATTTGCATCTGTTCTTGCATCATTTGTTCCAAGCTGGATAAACATAAAGTCATTTGGTCTTATTTCAGAGAGTATCTCATCAAGTCTGCCCTGATTGATATATGAACGGGTACTTCTACCGCCCTCTGATTTATTTATTATTTTAACATTGTCATTAAAATAATATTTGAGGTATTCACCCCAGCCGCCGATGCTGTTATCTGCACCCCATGATTTGACGGTCGAATCGCCTGCAAGGTAAACTCTTATGGAATTTTCGGTGTTCAGGTCATCTTTTCCGATGACGTTAAGGGTATCCAAAAGAAGTGCCTCGCCTCTTCCGTAACACTCTATAGCGGCAAAACCGCTGTTAAGAGGGGCGGTTTCCTTATAGAAGATAGTTGAAAGAGTTTTCATATCGTCATCATTTATGAATAAAGCCGATAATTTGTTATTTTCCGTTTTTATTTTTATTCTGAACCAAGGATTATTTTCACCGCTGTTTTGCGCAACAACATTTGAAAGTGCTTTTTCGTCACTTCCGATAAGAGTTTCTTCGCCGCCGTTTTCTTTTCTGTAAAGGTAGGCTTTGAGTGAATTGGTGTTTCCGCCTCTTACAAGTCTGTATTTATAATAAGAACTGTCCTTTCCGTTATAGTCAGTGTAGAAGTCGAAATATGAATCGCCGTCCCAGCCTTTAAGTGTCGGATTGAATCTCATTCTGAGTTCGTATTCGGCATTATTCCAATTCTTTTCGTTAGCGGTTTTATTATATTCCATTAAGGAAAAATCGCCTTTTTCGTCATTTTCGTTTGTGACGAGTTTATTTCCTCTGTCATCGAGAGAGGCAAAAGGTGTTGTTTTTCCTGCCGAGTTTGTGACTTTCCATCTGTGAAGATCGTTGAATCCCTCACGGAGATATGCTGCATTACTCTTTTTTGTAACACTTGTACCTGTTGCGGCTTCAACTGCTGTGCCGTATTTACCGTAAGTCGTTGTTGTTTCGGGGAAAACGGATGCTTTTATGAAATATCCGCCGTCCTCACTTCTTACATCGTATTTCTTTGCGTCTTCTCCTCTGCCCTCTTTTATGAGTATCTCTTCTTTTGTGTCCGGGTCTACTGCACTCCAGCGTATCAAAGCTTTATCTATCTTCTTATCGGAATCAAGTTCGTAATTATAGTTAAAGGTGATACTGTCATTTGGAAGTATCTCGTCTTTATGTTCTATTTTTGCACTTGTGACTTTAGGGATATCTGTTCTCGGTGCTATTACTTCAACCTTGGCTGTAACGGAGAAATTATTTTCTGCCGTTTCAGCGGTTATTACTGCTTTTCCGAGATCAAGTGCCTTTAATTTTCCGTTTTTATCTACAGAAACGATACTTTCGTCACTGCTTTTGTATGTTACCGTTTTGTTTGAAGAATTATCGGGAAGAACATAAGGCTTTAAAGTATCTTCTGTTCCCATAGGGAGCTTTATGTCATATTTGTCGAGAGTGATATCGGAAACTTTTACAGATGTCTTTTTTGCAGTCATATCCGGATTCCAGCTGCCAAGGACATTATCTCTGCTGTATGCCGCAGCCTGTTCATCCGAAAGTTTTTTTACAAAAGAGGCTCTGTAGCTCATATCGGTATTTTTTGAACCGTATTCGTAAAATCTTATTTTTTCGACAACGGTATCTTCGTTCCATGTCCTGAAACCGTCGGGATTTAATATAGCCGGCATAGTGCAGTTGATATAGACTGACTGTGAACCGTAATTAGGGTAATTTCCGTCTGACTGCCAAGGTCTGCCGAGGTCTATCTTATTTTTCAAGTCGGAAGTATATTTCGGATCGACGGTGAGTGTACAACTGTCAAAAACAAAACCTGTATTGAAAAGAGTTGTGTTTGGAGCTGTAAAGTGACCTCCTTTTTCGCTGTATGCCATATTGAGCTTACATTTTTCAAAAAAAGCTGTGGCATCGCCGAAAATAAAATCGACTGTACCCTCTATGTAACAATTTTTGAGGTAAACTCTTGCATTATCGGCACTTCCGTAAACATCCTGACCTTTTGATGCACCTTTGAGATAGAGTGTATCTTGTCTGCCCAAAAATTTACAGTTATCAAAAACCACTTTATCGGCTAAACTTACAAGAGCAACTGCCTGAGTCTGCTCTCTGTCATCAAAGTCGATATTATAGCCGTTTTTAAATGTAATATTTTCCGCATTAAAGCCCGTTGCCGATTTATCTATCGTAACGGTTGCAGATTTCTGTGTGCCGAAATTCTTACTGCTGTCGGCATGGCCGTTTGCCTTGTCATTTGTTATGATTACATCGCCTTTGCTTTCGTTTACGAAATGAACATAAGGGATATTTACGGTTATGTCCTCTTCGTATACGCCCTTGTCAATGTTTATGGTCGCACTGTTGTACTCTGTAGGCGTTACGGTGATAGAATCAAGTGCCTCTTTTATGGTATTGAAATCATATCCGCTGCCTTTTCCCACGCTGATAGTAACAGGTGCGACTGCTTTCTTGTTTTCCTGTGCGTTTACGGGAATGGCGGTAATTACCATGACCGTTGCCGCTAACAATGAAATTATTTTTTTTAATTTCAAAATAAACTACCTCCTTGCTTTGAATTGTATATAATAATTATATATAAATTTTAATAATAAGTCAAACTATCTTAAATTCAAATTTGATATAAAGACAGGAAAATATTAACTTGCAATTTTTTTACAGTTGAGTTATTATAGAAACATAATACAGATTCGAAAGGAGCTTTGATATGTTTTCGAAAATCATGCTCGTATTCAAGACTTTAAAAAAGGTTTATGAATATAAGAAAAAAGCCGATGAGATCCGTGCGAAATTACCGCAGTATATAAGGGGAACTTGCATTACGCTGCTTCTTGCCGTAAATTCGTATTTGCTTTACTATACTGCAAGAAAAGCTGTCAGAAGCTGCAAAATACTCAAAACTATGGAAGAAAAAGCGTAATTTTATGAAGTGGGGTGTCGCATTTAGCGACACCCTTTGTCAAAAAAGGCTGAATAATAATTTCTTTGCAGTCTGTTTTATTTTTCTTCGGCTTTTTTTACACTTTCTTTTATCTTGAGGAATGTTTCTTCGCTTATGATATGTTCTATTCGGCAAGCATCTTTATCGGCAGTTTTTTCATCTACACCGAGTATTTTTACAAGGTATTTTGAAATGAAAACGTGTCTGTCGTATACGGCAGATGCTTTTGCGTATCCCTCGGGAGTGAGGATTATATTTCCGTCCGGCTGTATTGTTATGTATTCGGCTTCTTTAAGTATTCCCATTGCCCTGCTTATACTGGGCTTTGAGAAGCCGAGTTCGTTTGCAACATCTATTGCACGAACGAACCCTTGTTTATTTTTGAGTATCAATATAGTTTCAAGATAATTTTCGCCTGATTCCTGTAATTTCATTTTGAGTTCTCCTTTCAGATGATTTCTGATAATTTTTTTAGGATGATTTTCTTTTTTGAAAATAATAACAAAAATGCAGAACCAATGATGTAGGGGCAAGCCTTACGAATATTGGAAGAAATTTCATGATCTTTCCGGGGATTATTACTTTTTTTCTTTTAAACATATTTCTGACTGCGTATTTTGCGGCATATCTGCTTGAAATGCCTTTCATGGCAAATGATACTCCGGCTGTGCTGTCGAAATTCGTTCTGACGGGACCGGGGCAGAGGGTGCCGACATAAACATCGGAGCCGTCTTTTTTCAGTTCTTCGTCTATTGCCTGAGAAAGCCTTAATATATACGCTTTTGAGGCATAATAGGAAGAAAAGAGAGGTCCCGGACAAAATGCGGCGGAAGATGCCACATTTAGTATATATCCACTGTTTTTCTTATTGAGATCACGAAGAAAAAGCTTTGTGAGAATATGGACTGCCTTTATATTTACATCTATCATATTAAGCTCACGCTTTAAAGGTGTATCGGTGAATCTTCCGAAAACGCCGTAGCCTGCATCATTTATGAGGATATCTATGTTGTATTTTTTTGTTCTTTCATACAATTTTATGCAGTGTTCTTCTTTTGAAAGGTCTGTTACGATTATTCTTACTTTTACATTAAATTTACTTAATTCTTTTGCAAGAGATACCATTTTATCCCTGCTTCTTGCAACAAGGATAAGGTCATAACCTTTTTTTGCAAGCTCCCTTGCTATTTCTCTGCCTATTCCGCTTGATGCGCCCGTTACAAGTGCTGTCATCTTTTCAGCTCCTCTATCAGTATATTTTTTTCGTTCTTTGTCGGGTCTTTCATTACGATGTCAAGTGCTTTTTTCAGATATTCTCCTATGACCCTGCCGTTTGCTCCGTCTATATTTTTCTTTATATCTTCGCCGTTTATGCAAAGATCTTTTAATTCAAAACAGTCGTTTCTTTTTATTATGTCATCAATTTCGTCATATATGTTATCAAGTTTTTTACATTCTATCAAGTCTTTATTAAAAGCATTTTCAAGAAATCTGATATTCAGTACTGCTTTGAATGACTTTACACCTATCATTGAAAGGACTTTTCTTGTTTCATAATAACCCTCTTTAAGAGGGTAGTCATAGAATTTTACGGCAGTTGCAGCTTCTTTTATGGTGTTATTGTCAAACCGCATTCTTTTAAGTATTAAAGAAACAGCTTTATCGTCAAATTTTCTGAACAGAAAAGCTATTCTTAAGGCAATACTCTTTTCAAGTTTGTCAAAAGAGTATTTTATCAGTTCGGACTCTGCCAAAAAAACTTCTTTAAGTTCCGGAAGAAAATGGTCTATAAGGGAAGTATCACATAGTAATACGGCTTTTTCGGGAACGTCCGATAAAATAAGTTTCAGAAATTCATCCCTTATCCTTTCAATACTGATATTTTTTATCAATAAGAAGTTCTTTTTTATTGCGAGATAAGTTTTTTCTTCTATATCAAAGCCAAGCTGTGCTGAAAAACGTATTGCCCGCATCATACGAAGTGCATCTTCGTTAAATCTTGTGTCTGCATCGCCGACGGCTCTTATTATTTTGTTTTTTATATCACAGTGACCGTTAAAGGGGTCGATGTAAGTATCGTTTGTGATGTCGTAGGCGATAGCGTTCATTGTGAAATCACGGCGGCTCAGATCTTCGGTTATATCGGAAGTGAACTTTACGGAGTCGGGATGACGGTTATCGCCGTAATCACCGTCTATACGGTAGGTAGTCACTTCAAAATTATTTTTGTTTATTATGACAGTTACGGTGCCATGCTCTATGCCTGTATCTACAGTATGAGAAAAGCAGGATTTTATCTGTTCGGGGAGGGCAGATGTGGTAATATCCCAGTCTTTGGGAGCTTTTGAAAGGATCTTGTCCCTGACGCAGCCGCCGACGATATAAGCCTCATGACCGTTAATGTTAAGTGTCTGTATTATCTCTTTTACTTCTTCGGGTATATTCATTTGACTTTTCCCTTTCGGTTTAATTTCAAGAAAAAAAGATTGCTGCTTTTATTATAACATATATTTTTGTTTTTTGCATTGATTTTCTTCTAAATGTTTATATTTATTTTCTGAAAAATTACATACAATATAATAATGAAAATATTTTGGCAAAATTAAAGCACAAAAATTGACAAGTCGATTTTTGGCGAGTATAATAGAAGTATGATTTTTACGAATTATACACGATAAAGCTAAACGAAAAGAGGGTCGGATAATGGCGAAGAAAATTCTTGTAGTTGACGATGAACAAAGTATTGTGAATATTATTGCGTATAACCTTAAAAAAGAGGGATATGAGGTAGTATGTGCGCAGGACGGGGAACAGGGCTATGAAGCTGCACAGACGGAAGATCCCGATCTTATACTGCTGGATATAATGATGCCTAAAATGGACGGCTATGAAGTATGCCGAAAGATAAGAGAAAAAAGCAGTGTGCCGATAATAATGCTTACGGCAAGGGCAGATGAAGTGGATAAGGTAATGGGGCTTGAAACGGGGGCAGATGACTATGTTACCAAGCCTTTCGGCGTGCGTGAACTTATGGCAAGAGTAAAGGCAAATCTGCGCCGCACGGAACCTGCAAAGGAAACACCGAAAAATCAAAGCGAAAATGTGCTTTCATTCGGTGAACTGGATATAGATGTTGACAGATATACAGTGTATAAGAAAGGCGAAACGATAAATCTTACTTTAAGAGAATTTGAACTGCTAAAATATCTTGCCGTACATCAGTCACAGATATTTACAAGAGAAGTCCTGCTTGAACAGGTATGGGGATATGCGTTCTACGGCGATGTGAGAGCGGTAGATGTTACTATCCGCCGTCTGAGAGAAAAAATAGAGGACGATGCGGGAAAACCTAAATATATAATGACAAAAAGAGGCATTGGCTATTATTTCGTATCATAAATTTTATTTTGTAGGGAAAAATTATGAAAAGTATACGTTGGCGACTGGTAGTAATGTATCTTATGCTTGTATTTATCGTTATGCTTATAAGCGGAACATTTATTCTGATGACGCTTGAAAAGCAGGAGATGAAAAAAGCGGAAGAAGAACTTAAAAAAACAGCAGTATATATAGATGAACAGATAATAAAGGAATACAGCGATCCGAATCAGTTTCAGGAGGGATTTTCCGATCTTTTTATGAGGGGAAATTTAAGGGATATTCAGGGAAATATTCTCGATTCCTCGGGAAAGACCATTGCTTCGACGGTATCAACGGATAAATCGCTTTTCCTTGAATACAATAATTCAACCGTAATATCGGCACTTTCGGGAACGGAGAGTTTTAATGACGATGACAGAAATCTTGACTTTGGAAGTTCGACCGTAAAACAATGGATAAATTATGCTTATCCCGTAACAGATGAAGATTCTCAGGTAAAATATGTCATATATGTTCAGATGGATTCTTCGGCAATAAATGAAAGTATGGAAAAAATAAGGACGTCTATTGTTATTTCCGTGCTGCTTGCAATGATACTTGCGGCTTTTATGAGCCTTATATTTGCAAATACGATTACGGAGCCGATAGCGTTACTTACAAAGAGAGCCAAGCAGCTTGCAAAGGGCGATCTTGAACAGCATATAATTGTAAAATCAAATGATGAGATAGGGCAGCTTACACGAAGTTTCAACTACATGGCAAGGGAACTGCGCAAAACCGTATCGGAGATGTCAAAGGAAAAAAATAAGCTGGAGATAATTCTCCACAATATGACAGACGGGATATTGGCTTTTGATGATATAGGAATAGTTGTTCATGCAAATTCTGTCTGCTGCGATATACTTGAAACGGAAAAAAAGGATATTACTCTTGAAAATTTTCTTGACCGTGTGAAAGTGGATAAGGCAGACATTGTGCCGAACATAATAATAGAAGTGATGATGACATCAAAGGGAAGATTTATTGCGGTAAATATAGTGCCTTACTCTAACAGCAGCAAAGAGCGGGTGGACGGCATTGTAGTTGTATTCCAGGATATAACAAAACAGAAGAAACTCGATGATATGCGTAAACAGTTCGTTGCAAATGTTTCCCATGAGGTGAAAACTCCGCTTGCGGCTATAATGGGAGCGGCAGAAACGCTTCTTGACGGGGCGATAGATGACAAGGATTTTGCGATGGATTTCTTAAATACGATAATGAATGCCGCAAAAAGAATGAAAGTTCTCTCTGATGATCTGCTTGAACTTTCAAGGCTCGATTCAAAGAAAATGCAGTTCAATATGACGGAGATTGACTTGCGTGAATTTGTTCATGACGGAGTAAAACTCAATCGTATAGCTGCACAGAACAAAAATCAGAAAGTGATCCTTGAGAGGACTTCGGAAAAACCTATGATAATATATGGGGACAACAACCGACTTAATCAGGTGATGGATAACATAATCTCAAATTCCGTTAAATACAGTCCGGAAAATACAGAGATAAAAGTTTCTCTGTATGAAGAAAACGGAAAATACTGTATAGCAATAGAGGATAGCGGTATGGGTATACCTAAGGAGGATCTGAGCAGGATATTTGAGCGTTTCTACCGTGTAGACAAGGCGAGAAGCAGAACGATGGGAGGAAACGGACTGGGGCTTTCGATAGCGGTTGAGATAATGGAGGCTCACGGCGGAAAAATAGTTGCATCAAGCGAAGTGGGAAAAGGTACGACGATGGTGATGAAATTCAATCCGTTCAGAAAATGAAAAATACGGGGTCACGCTATGATGGTGACTCCGGAAATTTTTTGTGAAAAAATAAAAAAAGTTCTTGCAATAAAAGAGAAGATATGTTATAATCTATATCATAGTTTAAGAGATATATTTCGTTAAGGGCAAACTTGTCGAAAGGCAGGGACGCAAAATTACAGACCTACGGTTATTTTACTATGGCGGCTGAGTTACCGGTGATATATTTATTTTTCGGAGGCTTATTCGATTGATATATTATCGCGTAAGTTTTTTAATTTTTGCGTACAATATCCTCCCCCTATTGGATATTTACAAATATAATGAACAACACACAAAAAAACAGGGTTCTCTCCCCTGTTTTTTTGTGCAAAGAATCATATTTAGGAAAGGTCGAATATATGGTAGATTCATTTTTATTCAGTTTAAATTCTGTGTTGCCGATATTCATTGTGATCGCATTCGGTTACTTTTTAAAGAGAAAAAATTATCTCGATGATGAGACGGTAACTAAAATAAATAAGATATCATTCAGATTCTGTATATCTACGCTTTTGTTTAATGATGTGTATACTTCGGATATGAAAAGTGTGTTTGATACGAAACTTGTGATATACGCATTTGTATCTACACTTTTGTTATTTTTTATGATATGGTGGGTATCTTCTCTGTTTGTAAAGGAAAGAAAAACTCTCGGTGCATTTGTACAGGGGTGTTTCAGAGGCAATTATGCGGTGATAGGCATTCCGCTCATAACGAGCATATTGGGGAATGAAGCGGCATCAAAGGCGGCTTCGGTCACTATATTTGTGATACCGTTATACAATATTCTTGCGGTCACGATACTCACTGTGACATCACAGGAGAGATCGGGCGGCGGAGGGTCGTTTATAAAGGTATTGGAGAATATTGTCAAAAATCCTCTTATAATAGGTATTTTACTTGGTTTTATATTCTCTTACTTTGAAATAAAACTTCCGGGATTTGTTGAAAGCTCAATAGGGTATATCGCAAAACTTGCTGCTCCGCTTGCACTTATCGCAATAGGCGGAAGAATAGATATGAAAAAAATGAAAGACAGTTTCAGACTTGCATTGACTGCCTGCGGTGTCAAGCTGATCCTGATACCT
>JAFUUG010000537.1 GCA_017483905.1 Bacillota bacterium | reverse complement strand
TGCCGTTCAGTTCGAGTTCAAATGATTTTTCAATGCCGTCTTTTCCTATAATGTCATTCATAGTATAACCGTACTGTTCATAAGTTTCAAGCTCCGATGCGGTTATTCCTCTTATATATCCGAGAATATGTGAAAGGTATTTTCCCGAGGGATAGGTACGGAGCGCCTCTACATCAATATACACACACGGAAAAGCGGATTTTCTCTATTCTATCGCACCGATGGTTTCTTTTTTTATGTTATAGGCGACAGTGATCGGTATAAACTGAGAAAATCTTTTTTCATAAAGAGTTGAACGCAGCGATAATATTTTTCGTGCATCTTCGTCCGAAAGATTTTTATCGATATCAAATTTTACACGAAGTTTATAAAAAGCTTCTTCAGCTGTCAGCGATTCATCAAGATCCATATCGGCTTTCCAACGTTTTTCCTGTATATCATCATCATTAAAAAGAAAGATGTATGGTTTTTCTTTTGAAATGGGAAAATCATCTATAAGATCTTCTTCATTTTCAATAAGGAGATTGCTTAGTTCAAGAAGCATACCGTTAAGATCTTCCACCTGAACACTTGGATCGAGGTTTACCGTAAATGAAGAAGTATTGACAGCAAGAGGTCTGCCGTAGCGGTCATAAATAGATCCCCTTGGTGCTTTTACCGTTATTTCTTTAAGAGTTGTTCCAACGACCTGATTCTGTAAAAATTCTCCCATTACTATTTGTAAACGGAAAAGTTTTACAATAAGTATGCCAAAGATGATAATTACACATACAACAAAAACTATAAGTCTTACGGTAACATATTCGCCTGATTTATTCATACCCGAGTTCATGAGAATACCTCCGAACAATGTTTAAAAAAGTTTCTGACTGAATTTTTCTCTTTCCTCAAGAAGTGAATTTATATAGTACAGTATTTTATAAATTATTGCGGAAATAAGCGTTGTATATACCACTTCCGGAAGAATGACCGATTTGAGAAAAAAACCGAAATCAACATAACCCTTAAGGAGTATGTTGAATACATAATATACAAATTCAAAGATAAGGTCAAAAGCCGCAGTCAAAAGAAGAGGAGTTATTATCGTTTCTTTATAAAAGCCTCTGAAAAACATACCGCAGAAATATCCTACGAGAATATAGCAAAAGGTATAAAAACCGATGTACGGTGCAAAAAAACAATCCTGAAGAAGCCCTGCGATAAGTCCTGTGACAGCACCTTCCGTTTTTCCTCGCATAAATGCCATGGATATGATTATCACAATTGCCGAATTTGGCTTGACATCTATGATGGAAATATATTCAAAAAGAGTAGACTGAAGTATAAGATTGAATATAAGAGTGATAGTGATGATAATATAACGCATGGTCATTCCTCTGTGTAATTTTTTTCAAATTTTTCGGTTATGACAAACACTGTTTCAAGGTGCTTGAAATCAACGGCCGTTTCTATAGAGGCATATTTTGAAAGACTGCTTTTGTCATCTTCAACATCGGTAACATAGCCGATAGTTATACCGGGAGGGTATATCTCGCTTAAATGGGAAGTAATTATCTCGTCACCCTCAATTATCTCGGCATCGTTATCTATATATTCCATCCGGCAAGTACCTCTTTTTGAAAGATCACCTTTGACAAAGCCTATATCATCTGTTCGTATGCTTTTTGCACTGACCGAATCGGTATCGTCTATTATTGAGATCACCTTGGAATAATTGAATCCGCACTCCATTACTCTGCCGACAAGTCCGCCTGATGATATGACTGCCATATTTTTTTCGATGCCGTCATTCGTACCTTTATCGATAGTGAAAAGGTTATACCAGTTTCCCGGATCTTTGGCTATTATATTGGCGGTAAGTTTTGGATAGTCACTGTATTTTGTGCTTGTAGAGAGTAATTTTGTCAATTTTTCGTTTTCATCGCTTATGAGATTCAAGCGGTGTATTTCTTCTTCTTTTGCGGCAAGCTGGACTTTAAGTGTTTTATTTTCTTCTTCTATCTCGGAAATATGGGTTATAACATTGAATTTACTTCCGAACCACGATGAAACATTTGTGATAAATCCCTGTACGGGTGTGATGACAAAACCGAATGTATTTTCTGCAAATGTCGGATTCGTCCTGTTTACGGAATAAATACCTGCCGCTACGCAAAGCAAAAGAATAACTACAAATATGACTTTACGATATTTATATAAAAAATCCAAAATTTATATCTCCTTAGCTTATTTTTAGTTTCTGCGAAGAGATAAGGACTGTCTTTAATGTATCTATATGTTCAAGAACAAGCCCCGTACCGTTTGCAACGCAGTTAAGAGGTTCATTTGCAACATGAACGGGCATTCCCGTTTCATTAGAGATAAGTTTATCAAGACCCTGAAGAAGTGCGCCGCCGCCTGTAAGGAATATTCCGACTTCCATTATATCAGATGCAAGCTCCGGCGGAGTCTTTTCAAGAGTATATTTTATTGCTTCGATTATTGCATTTACAGGTTCTGCCAATGCTTCGAGTATCTGCTCGGAAGTTATGGTGATAGTTTTAGGAAGTCCCGAGATGAGATCACGACCTCGAATCTCCATTTTTTCTCCTGCTTTGTCAAGAAATGCACAGCCGATAGTTGTCTTGATAGTTTCGGCACTTCTGTCACCGATAGCAAGATTAAATTCTTTTTTGATATAGCTTACGATGCAGGAATCGAATTCATCACCTGCGACCCTTATGGATTTGCTTGTAACTATACCTCCGAGAGAGATAACAGCAACTTCACTTGTACCGCCGCCTATATCAACTACCATATTTCCTCTCGGCTCTTCAACCGCAAGACCTGCACCTATTGCAGCTGCCATAGGCTCTTCGATAAGATAAGCATTCTTTTCTTTTGCACCTGCTGCAATAGCGGCTTCGATAACGGCTCGCTTTTCAACTTCCGTTACTCCCGATGGAACACAGATGACTATTCTCGGCTTTCCGCCGAAAAGATTTTTGTTGTATGCCTTATCTATAAAGTATTTGAGCATTGACTGAGTTACGTCAAAATCTGCTATAACGCCGTCTTTCATAGGGCGGATAGCTTTGATCGAACCCGGAG
>JAFUUG010000044.1 GCA_017483905.1 Bacillota bacterium | reverse complement strand
GATCTTAATAAGTCATATCTTATTTCTATACCGTCATCACAAATATCATTAGCACAAAAAACAAAATAGTTTATCATCTCGACACAAATAAGAAAATTACCGTCTTTAATAAAAGCTTTTTTATTTGTTTCAATATCTTTTTCCCCCAGTGGATTTTTTATGTGAATAATACTTTCTTCAGCTGTTATTGTAATTAGATTGTTTCTCATCTGAAATGAAATGGATTTATTCAAGGGATCCCATTCTATGTCATAGCCGATTTCTTTCAAAAACCCCCTTGCCGAAAGATAATAACTGCATTCTTTGTTTTTATATTTTTCACTATTCTTTTTTACAACATTTCGTTCATCATCGAGCCGGCAAATATTATATCTTATCTGTGCATTTTCTACCAATCTTTTATTTATACAAAGACCTATATATTCATCATCATTGTTATATACTCTGTCTGCAAATATATTTAATGGCATTATACTTATTAAAATTATTACAATCAATAAAAAACTAATTATTTTTCTCATTCCTCATTTTTCCTCTTTAAATCATCTTATTCGACTGATTATATTTCAGCAAAGGGCAGTCAATGCACTGCACGACTGCCCCATTTTTTTAATTGAACAATATATTATTCACGACCGTTTCAAGATACTCCTGTCTGCCGCTCTCCATTTCCACCTTATCATTTTCAAGCACATATTTTTCAAGGCTTACAAGGCTTGCCTTGCCCTCTACTATATCCTTCCCTATGCCGCTTTCATAGCTTGCATATCTCCTTTTAACGAATTCGTCTATCCTGCCGTCCTTTATTATCTCATAAGCCTTGATAAGACCGAGTGCGAACGTATCCATACCGCTTATGTAAGCATACACTATATCCTCGAATGTATACGACCCTCTTCTCACTTTCGCATCGAAATTAAGTCCGCCGTTGGTAAATCCGCCTGCCCTCAATACCTCCAGCATACAAAGCGTCGCCGAATAAACATCTGTCGGGAACTGGTCTGTATCCCAGCCAAGATTAGGATCTCCGCTGTTTGCATCTATACTTCCGAATGCACCGTTTATTCTTGCCACCGTCAGTTCGTGTTCAAATGTATGTCCCGCAAGTGTAGCGTGATTAGCCTCTATATTCAGCTTAAAATCCTTGTCAAGCCCATATTTCCTCAAAAATCCAAGTACAGTCGCACTGTCGAAATCATACTGATGTTTAGTAGGTTCCTTTGGCTTAGGCTCAATATAGAAATCTCCGTCAAAGCCTATACTTCTACCGAAATCCACCGCCATGTGCATAAGTCTTGCCATGTTGTCAAGTTCAAGAGCCATATTCGTGTTCAGAAGAGTTTCATATCCCTCTCTTCCGCCCCAGAATACATAGCCTTTTCCGCCGAGCTTCACAGTTGCCTCTATCGCATTTTTTATCTGTGCCGCCGCATATGCAAAGCTGTGCGCATTGCAGGAAGTTCCCGCCCCATGCATATATCTCGGAGCATTGAAGCAGTTAGCCGTACCCCATAGCAGCTTTATTCCTGTTTCTTTCATATTCGTATCGATATAGCTTACAATATCCCAAAAATTCTTTTTAGTTTCCGCAAATGTTTTTCCCTCGGGCGCAATATCGGCATCGTGGAAACAGAAATATTCTATCCCGAGTTTGCTCATAAATTCAAATCCCGCATCGACTTTAGCCTTTGCAATATCCATCGGATCCGTAAGTCCGCCGTAACTTCTGTCCATCGTAGTAGTACCGAAAGGATCTGCCCCGCCTGCACAAAGCGTGTGCCACCAACTCATCGCAAATTTAAGATGATCTTTCATCGGTTTGCCGTCAATTATCCTCTCCGCATCATAGAACTTAAATGCAAAAGGATTTTTTGAATCCTTGCCCTCATACTTAACTTTTTTTACCATCGGAAAATACTCTTTCATAACCTCATACCTCCATTTATTAATAATTTATAAATTTAACTTCCGAAAACTTCGCAGTATTCAGATTATCCAATTCATTATTGACCTTATTTCCGTCAACGGCAATACCAATGCACACCGTCTTTCCCATTTCGACCGTTTTGACCGAAAGCTGCTGCCACTGCACACCATCTCTTGATGTATAAGAAGTAAACGTATCGCCCTCACGTTTTAATTTCACATAATATCCGAGGAATTTGTCATATTCCTTAAACGGTATATCCTTTTCAAGTGCCACGCCCGATTTTTCGGCAGCCTCCAATGAATCGAGATTTTCCGCCAGTTCATCGACATTTTCGCCTTTCTTATCCCTTGAAAACATATATACACCGAAAGCATTCCTGTAATAAGTCGTTTCTTTGCCCGTTTCATCGTCTTTTTCTTTCCACTCATAAGGCTTTGTATGTGAAAGCCCTATCCCGACTTCCGCCGCATCTTCCGCAAGGCTCTCCCTTATCATAAGTCCCGAAAGTGCATGATTATCGACCGCCGTAATGCTCTCAATCTTTGCCGATATCTCCCCGTCGCCCGACATGGTATTATACATAAAACAGAAAGCATCACTTTTCCCCTGTACTTTACCGCTGCCCTTTACGGTGTATACGCCGTTTTCATAAGATGCATTTCCGCTTATATTCGGTTTTCCGATATCCGTTTGCAGCCACCCCGAAAGAGCGTATGTATTGATATGTACGGCACTTGCATCCGAGGCTGTTTCTTCTCCCCGTTCATTTACAGCCTTAGCCGATATATAATAAGTTCCGTCTTTAAGTCCTGTCAGCTTCATCTCAAAAGGCTTTTCGTCATCTTCCCCTATGACCTCTTCACCGTTACAGAAAATGACTTTCTTCACATCATCATCACATTCCGCCTTGATATTTACCGCACTTCCCACAGCATATATCGCATTATTGGCAGGCTCCGTAATTTTTATCGCCGAATTTTCCGCTTCATGTTCCATCTCAACAAGAGAGTTGATATAATTTTCGATATTTGTATATCCGCTTCCGTCTTTTGACATCTTCCTTGAATCATCACTGTCTGTCGGGTCAAGACCGTTCTTTATCTCCCATTCGTCCTCTATTCCGTCTTTATCCTTATCGAAATCATCACTTCTCTTTATTTCCTCTCTGTACGGAAGACCTCCAAGCTGATTATCCACATTTGCAAAACTGCCTGTATCGTTTTTCACCTGTGCGATTATCCTTGCATCTGCCGCATCTCTTTTCGGATATACCGCACCCGCCATTTTCAGCACTTTTTCATAAGCCTCTTTCGGCTCATCTGTCTTTATATTCTTAATGCTCTCCATCTCGAATTCCTTATCCGAAATAGTCGTAAAAGGTGCATTTGCCTCGGAAATATATATACCCTTACTGTTGTCACTGCTTATCCCGTCATTTCCCTCCAGCACATTTCCGTTTACATAGAAACCGCCGGGTTTATTCTTTTCCCCGCAGTCAATAAGCCTCTCCTTTACTTCCTCACGAGTGCCCTTCCCTGCCTTTGCGTAATTATACACAAAATTGGTGTTGCATCTTCCTCCACCGTAACAGGTATTGAATCCCCAGTTGTATATAACATTGTTTCTTATATCGCAAAGTCCGATATGCTCGTTATCGTCAGCCTCGGGAGTTCCTCCTCCTATTCTCGGATTTCTCGATGTATGGTCTGCAATAAGGTTATGATGAAACGTCGCATTCATGCCGCCCCATATTGCCCCGTAGCCGTGCCGCCCTTTCGTATGCCCCGACATTGCAAGGCTTTCCGCAATTATTGACCATTGTACCGTCATAT
>JAFUUG010000536.1 GCA_017483905.1 Bacillota bacterium | reverse complement strand
TGTATTTTTACTTCAACCGAGCAGTATTCATTGATGAGTTTGAATAACTGTTTTGCCTTTTTCAGCGTAAAAGGGAAAAGTGCATCACATACAAACTCCATATGTCCTGTCGGATATTCGATCCTTAAAGTCCTCATAGCTTTCCTGCCTTTCAAATCAAACAACGTTTATACATTTCCGTTTCTACGGCAAATGCAAAATCGTCCGTAAATAAACCATTATTATGCAGCCACTTCAGTTGCTCATCGGTAAGTCTATTCAACAACTCATAAAATGTATTTGGTTCCATAATTGTCCTCCTACTGTTTTTGATAAAATTCGCATTCGTAGCCGTCAGCTTTTAGGTTTAAATCTTTTGCCCATTCGGGGGTTCTTGACATTAGTTCGCAAACTGCATCTACGCTCATTCTCTTATCAGCCTCAATAATAAGTTCATCGTGTACTTGTCCGACAATAGAACAATTCCGCAAAGTTTTTATTGAATAAAACAAGAGATCTCTTGCAATTGCCTGAACGCAATTTTCCACAAACTTCGGACCATAACTCTCAAGCCGTTCCCATTTCTTAGTTGCTCCGATACCTTCATAAGTTACCGATTCGCCGCCGAATTTGTTTTCACCGATTCTCGGTTTTGCATACACTAATTTTCTTTCGGACGGGAGTTGTATAAAAAGCATTCCGCTTTGATAAAAAATTCTTAAACCTTTTATTTTTACAAAACTTCTTTCTTTGATAACTCTTTTTACTGCTTCATCAATATCCCACCAAAGATTTACAATGTTGGGATTTGCAGCTCTCCAAGCATCAACAAGAGGTTTAAGTTCATCTTCTTTCATACCCATTTGAATTGCACCCATAGCTTTCAATGCACCGACAGAGCCTCCGTAGCCGCATGATAATGTTGCCTGCTTGCCTTTTTGCCTTAAATGACCGTTTTCGCCGTTTTTCACAACATTACAGTGAAACATTTTTGATGCGGTCGCACAGTAAATGTCACCGTTATTCGCAAATACATCCATCACCCATTTTTCACCCGCAAACCACGCAAGAACACGAGCCTCTACAGCGGAAAAATCAGCAACGATATATTTCTTGTTCTTCGGTGGAATAAAAGCAGTTCTTATTAGTTCCGACAACACCTGCGGAACACTGTCATAAAGAATTTCAAGCATCTTAAATTCACCCGTTTTTACAAGTTCTCTTGCATTTTTCAAATCGGATATGTGATTTTGAGGCAAGTTCTGGAACTGGATTAATCTTCCGCTTGTCCGACCTGTGCGGTTGGCACCGTAAAATTGGTATAAACCTCTCGCACGATTATCACTGCAAGCTGCACTGACCATAGCCGTATATTTTTTTACACTTGATTTTGCAAGTTCCTGTCTGATTTCAAGAACTCTCGCCAATTTTGGCGAAGCTTTTTTCAATAGTTCCTTAACTGCATCTTTTCCGAGAGTATCTGTTTCATGACCATTTTCGGCAAGCCACTTCTTCATCTGTACAACAGAGTTTGGATTTTCAAGCTGTGTTAATTCGATCATTTTTTGATTAAGCTCCTGCCTTGAAATCTCATCAGTATTAAGTGCTTTATTTACAAAGTCCATATCAATCAAAATGCCTCTGTCATTTATTTCTTGGTCAAGATGATACTCATCCCAAATAAAATCGGGTACAGGGAATTTTGAAAGTTTCTTTTGTATTTCAATTTCCGTTTCAACGTCACGCTTATTGTATTTTTTGAACAGCTCCCATTTCTCCATATCGTGGTGAGGATAATTTCTTGTCCTGCCGCCATTTACTTTTGTAGGCTTACAGGGAACACAAAAATATTTTATAAGTGCTTTACCTTCGGACATTTTTTGCTTTTCCAGACCCAATACAGAACCCACATTTTCAAGAGAGAGCGGAAGTCCGAGTGTTGCAGCCCAAATCATATCGCACTCCCAAGAGTATGGAGATAAATATTCTCCCGTAGGTAATCCTAAATGTCTTGAAAGGCATATCCGCTCAAATTGACTGTTATAGGCGCATTTAATTACGTCGTCATCTTCGATTGCATCTGTTATTTCTTCGGGTATCTTCTCACCATTAGCAAGATCGATAACATTGACTTCCGAACCATCAACCGAATACGAAAATAACAAAATCTCAAAATCATCTGCCTCTGCATACTTATAAACACCACATTTTGATAAGTCGACAGAAGAGTATGTTTCCAAATCTATACAAAGTGTTTTCATTTAACTATCTCCTTGCCGCTTTAAGGTACACCTCACAACAGAGTGAGATGTACCCAAAAGCCTGATTAGTTTTTATGACAAGAAATCATCATCGCTGTTGTCAAATTCCGCAAAATCATCCTCTGCACTTGACTTGCCGCCGAGAGGTTCTCCGTCTCTGATTTTTTGCAAATTGTTGAGTCCGCAGGCGATACCTCTATTTCCGTTGCTGTTGAAAGCATAGAAGTTAATACTTGCTCTGCCATATACACCGCTGTAAACCTCTGATGTGTTTATGATAGGCTGACGGTCTGCATCTACGATTCCGGGAGCTGTCGATGAATTTGCGTTTACAAAATAAGAATTCTTATATGCCTCATCTTCCGGTCTTTCAAGATCTCCATCACGCAAAGGTGTCTTTATTGCCGAAAGAGGAGGAACACTTCTTCCGTTGCCCTTGAGTTTTGATTCGCCCTCTTCATACGCTGCCTTGATAGCCGCCTTTATCTTGTTCACCGTTACCGTATCGCTCTTCGGGATAATAAGGCTTACCGAATATTTCGGTGTCCCGCCATTTATCGCTTTAGGCTGCCATACATTTGCATAGCTCCATCTTGTGTCTACTCCTGTGATTACCTTTGTCGGATTTGTGTAATTATTTGCCATACTATTTTTCCTCCTTAAAATCATCTGCCGCTGTATTCATAGGCGGTCTTTTGTCTGTAATTGATACCAATGTTGGCTTACCTTGTGGTTTTTCGATTTGCTCTCCGAGAAGTTCATCAAACTTTGCCTTTCCGAGAAGTTTCGTCATTGCCGTAACTCCGAGCAGCTTTTTCTCAAACGGCTCATATCCCGCCTTTTGAACAATGTCGGCAACAACATCTTCATTGACATATTTGCGATTTGAACGACCTTCGACCAATTTCCACTCTTTCCATTTCTTACCGTTTACAGCTTGCTGAAGTGCATATTCCTTTATGTCGGAACACCAAGCTATAAGTTCGTCTGCTTTTGCCAGAACAATCTCAACTTCATCGTCATCAAGTGTCGGAGGCATTTCAAAATCGTACTTTGCAAGTTCAAGGTTATATTCGGCTCTTTTTCTGCAAGTGGCTTTTACTTTGCAAAATCTGCAATGTTCTCCCGCTTTGAATTCGCCTTCGCCTTTTATCGCAAGTTCAGCTGCCGGTCTAAGCACTTTCTCCGCCCAAGCTGTAAGTTCGTTTTTACTCATTGAATAGGTGCTTATATTCTCTCGTCTTGGCTGAAATATGGTCATCACGATATTTTCAATATCGTAAATACCATCAAAAGCGTTTATAGCACCAAGTGCATAACACATCATTTGCGGATTCATTTCGGCATCGACCATAACGCCCTGACCATGTTTATAATCGATGATCGTTAAAGTTCCGTCCGAAACGATAACGCAGTCACCCGTTCCGAAACCTTCGGGAACAAATCTTGAAAAATCAAGCCTTTGTTCGATGAGAACGATAGTATTGGAGCAAAGATTTTTAGCTTCCCGATATTTTTCCATGACAAAGCTTGCATATCCTTCGGCACAGTTCTCCATTTCTTCATCGTAAAATTTTAAGCTGCTTTTCGGATTTTGTACTTTCATTCCGAGTGCCTTTTTCAGTTTGTATTCACAGAGGCTGTGTGCATCCGTTCCTTGCTGTGCGTAATCGCTTGACGTATCCTCGTAACCCTCCGAAAGCTTTGCCGAAGGCGGACAACTTATCCAACGATGACTTGTAGATGCCGATAATAACGCGTGTTTCATTTTATCGCCTCCGCTTCCGCAAGAACAGCCTCATACTTTGATTCATCAATATCGGATAACTTATCTGCGCCAAACTTTCTTATAAGCTCTTTAACATCCGACGTAAATCTGTTCCTTGATTTTTCCGCAAGTACCGCCCTCACACTTTCAAGAGTGATGACCTTCTTCGGTTCTTCCTGCTTATCCTTTTCTTCCGCAGCAGAGCCTTCTGCCTTTGATGCCGCCTTTTCCTCGGAACACTTTCTTTCCGACATGGCATTTGCGATTTTAACAAGTGTTTCACCGCATTTTCTGAGTTCTTCAATCAGTTCTTTCATTCCCTTTAACCTCCGTTTTTTAATTTGAGCATTCTGCATAACTGCTTTGCCATTCTGCCCGATACGATGCTTATTGCACTTAAAACTTCAATAAGCCTTTGTTCGCTGCAATTTCTCATTTGCAGTACCTCCTTTCCGAAGAGCATATTTACAAAGTCATTTGCAATGGATATTGAGGGACTATACATTTATCAAATATTTGCATTTTTATTGCCCTTCACTATACGGAGATTTGGAGGCTGTTTTTAGGGGGTGTTTTTCAAAAATTTTTTTAAATTTTTTCTTGCCGCTTCAATGCTTTCTCTTATTGTGGATATATCTTTACCCTCACATCGGCTGATTTCGCTTATCGTCATACCGTCCGCAAGCATAATAATTCTTCTTTTTTGATTTTCAGTAAGAGAATTAAGTGCATTTTCCAATTTTTTGCTTGCGATATTGTCGGCATAAATGCTTTCGGGTGTTTCTTTGGACATGTAATCCCTGCCTTCATAGATCACAGCATCCAATGAATAGCAATGATACCTTTCTTTTCTGTCCAAATTATCCTCTAACCGCCTCGAATCAAGTATCATGTTACCGATGTTCTCCGATACCTCTACAATGGATTTGTTTCCGTCATCAAATTTGTAAACTATTTTCATAAAATTCCTTTCCGCCTAAATGACGGATAGCGGCAAAGGATACAAAAAAGTCGGCAGGCTATCTTATAGAGCTACCAACTTAACAGACCTGAAATAAGGGCATACTGCTAAAAGGGTACTCTATATTGCTTTTTAACCGTTTTATCGGCTTTACTGCAACATATGTATCCAATTGCCCTATACGTAATCAGGCTATTGTAATATTTATTTGTCGGATAGATAACCGCCGACATTCGGTTTTATATAAAAGCAATTACTGCTCTCATACTCTTCATCATAATAATCTGCCTTTTGCTGACTTATTGAAAAAATTTTTAAGAACAAAAAAAGACGGAACAAAATCACACACTAATTGTGTAATTTTGCTCCGTCTTTTTGGTGGCGCATAACATCGCCCCTGTATGCAGTCAGCATTTTACCCTATTCTTTTTTGTGCTTTCCACTTTTCTGTTTTACAAGTTTTTAGATCTGCTTTATATACACGTTTACATTTACTGCATTGTATAGATAAAACAACATCTACTTTTCTGTTTGCAAGAGTTTCACCCTTACAATTTTCATAAGGGCAATGAAGGTGAATATCAAAGTCATTTAACATAATGTTCACTCCTTATTTACTTGTTAGCGGATTTGTTAATAGATAGCGTAAAAAATTTTACGGGTTTTTGAATTACCCGTAAAAATATAATCAATACTCCACAGCACTCTGCAATTTCCTCTGTGATAAGAAAAAATCTTCAAACAGGTCTAATGTTATAACATTTCTTTTCGATGTAATACCAAGACCGTTTATGCGATATTGTGCTGCCTCAAAGGATACATTAAATATTTTTGAAATTTCATAAGCCATAAATTTTTCATCTATATAATCATCAGAATTCATTTTCTTATAACACTCACAAACTCGACAAACCATTTTTCTCGGCATTAAAACTGCTGAAGAAAACGCATTCGCCTGCCATTCCAACCAATCATTTTCAGTCCAATTAAATCTTCTGTTTTGGTTGTTATTATACTTTGAATCAATTCTGCATCTTATCGCAGCTTTATCTTCATTCTCCATAACCATGTCCAATGTAAGCTGTGCAGAATTATAGGAAAAAACATCTTGATGAAAATATACATGACCTGCCTCGTGTCCACCTGTAAACCTATATCGATGTATTTGGTTATCGGCTAAAAGTGTATTGTCTATGATAATTGTATTTGCCTTTGCACTTATGTACTTAGCCTTATTTATTTCCGGATCATAGACGATCACCTTATCGGTATCATTGAACACAGTCATTCCGAGGTATAGACCACAATGAGATAAATACTGATAATCTTGGTCTACCATTAAATAATCTTGAATAAATAAATCAATATCTATTTCCTGTGGATATTTCATTGCATCCGGGCAAAAATCTTCAATCAAATGTTCACCTATGCTATCAATGGTGTCCTTGCTTAAAACAGGAACACCTGAAGCTTTTTTTCTGTAGCTTGCATGGTACATTATATTATCACTTTCCTTTC
>JAFUUG010000535.1 GCA_017483905.1 Bacillota bacterium | reverse complement strand
ATAACCCTCAGCAGAGAGCGAGAAATCTCCGGATATTCCGTTAGTTCCCGAATGTAAGCCGTTGAGATCGGTTATATACAGACCATTTTGTGCTTTTCCGAAAAGATATTCGGGAGAAGATTTGCCGTTTTTAATATAACAATTGGAAGTATCGGTTGATACAGAGCCTTTGAAAGAACCTCGCTCACCGTTTCCCGTAGACCTTGTATTATCTTTCTGTGCTGATTTTAAATTATACAAAAACATTTTAAGAGTGCCGTTTTCTATCAATGTTTTGTTGAAACATGCCACTCCTTCACTGTCAAAAGGCGTACTTGCATACCCTTTTTTCATAAGCGGATCGTCTGCAAGGTTTACACAGTCGGCGGCTATTTTTTCATTAAGTTTACCGGAGAAAAGAGAAAGCCCTTTTTGTACATTTTCTGCAAAGAATGACGGTAAAAAGCAGCTGAGAAGTTCGGCAAAAGTTTTATTTTTTATGACTATGCGTTGTTTGCCGGATCTGACACTTTTTGCATTAAGTCGGTTGACAGCTTCTTTTGCGGCTGTTTCCGCAATTTTTTTTGTATTGAGTTCCGACCAGTCAAATCCTGCCCACAGTTCTCCGCTTGTTTTGGTGATTCCGTCTTTTTCAGCTATTGCGGAAGCATAGGCTACGGCATTATTTATTTTTCGTTCAAGCTCAAGACCACAGCTGTTTGCTATGTATACAGAACCCTCACCGTTTGCTATTACACAGCCCGTTGATTGTTTTATCCTGTCATCATAAGAAAGGACATATTGTTCGAGTTCTTTTGCAAGTTCGATCTTTTCTTCTGCTGTTTTTTCGTTTATATTTTCGTAATAGCTGCTTAATTCCGGATAGCTTTCGTCACCGTCATATATTACGGCGGGTTCATCGCTGTCGGTTATAACTGCATTTTGCTTTGCACCCTCTGTAAGTGTATCTATTATGTCTTCTGAGATAGTTTCACTGTAACTATAGCCCATAGAGCCATTGTAGATCCCTCTGAAAGAAACACCCTCACTGCTGCTGTTCAGATATTTTTCTACCTTGCCTTTATATACTGTTACGCTGAATGATGATGAGTTTGAATAATATATCTCATATTTTTCAAAGCCTTTATCTTTGGCATTTTCAAAAATTTTATTTTTAAATTCCCTTATATCCAATTTTACTTCCTACCTCCTACAGTTATTTCACTTACACGAAGCATCGGCTGACCTACATCGACAGGTATCGATCCGCTTGATGCACCGCACATTCCCTCTGCTAATTCGAGATTATCGGATACCATATCTATTTTCTGAAGTATCTCACTGCCTTTTCCTATTAATGTTGCACCTCGCACAGGCTCACATATTTTGCCATTTCTTACAATATATGCTTCATTAATCGCAAAATTAAACTCACCGCTTGCGGGATCTACAGATCCGCCGCCCATATATTTTGCATAAAGACCGTTATCAACAGAAGAAATTATGTCTTCTTTTTTGTCTCTGCCGGCAGCAATATAGGTATTTGTCATACGGGATACGGGAACGAATTTATATGATTGTCGTCTTGAAGAACCGGTTGGTTTCATACCCATTTTTTCTCCGTTAAAACGGTCGACCATATAATTTCTGAGGATACCGTTTTCGATAAGAATATTTTTTCTTGCGGGTATGCCCTCGTCGTCAATATTTATTGATCCCCACGAATTTTTTACAGTTCCGTCATCTATTGCGGTGACTTTTTCGTTTGCTATTTTTTCACCGAGTTTTCCGGCGAATACAGATGCGCCTTTTACAACGGCAGCGGCTTCAAGACCATGTCCGCAAGCTTCATGAAAGATAACACCTCCGAAACCGTTATCGAGGATAACAGGCATTACACCACTCGGACAAAGATCGGCTTTAAGAGATGTGACAGCAGAACGTGCTGCTTCTCTTGCATATTCGTTCAGGTCGATCTCGTTGTAAAATTCATGCCCCT
>JAFUUG010000534.1 GCA_017483905.1 Bacillota bacterium | reverse complement strand
CTTTACAAGAAATATAAGGCTCAAGTTCTGTCAAGAGAAGAGTTTATGCGTAAAAAGGAAAAAGCAAGTATAAGGTTGTCAGAAGTTGAAAAACAGATAGCAGACCTAACCACACAGCTTGCCGAAGTTAAAGAGCCTGTTGTTGAAAAACAAGATTTGTTGAACTGCTCACAGCTTGAAAGCTATGATAGTCATATATTATCACAAATAATACAAGAAGTAAGAATATACGGGGAAGATAGCATTGAGGTAGTCTTCAAATGTAATGACTTCTATGTAAGCTGCTTAAAAGCACTTGGAATGTAAATCCAACATCAAACAAATACGCTGCATTGACACCAGAGAAGTGATATGCGGCATATTTGTTTGTAAAATATAAATATTTTTTTGTCCTATACTTGACAAATACAGGAGCTTGCAAAGACCGTCACAAACCGAAAATTAAATTGAATTGTAGCTATCCACTCTGTATGGCTTTCCGCCTATGAAGTGTGTGACGGTCTTTTGAAATGGGCGGTGTGAAAGAAGCTGAACTGTGGTTATGCTATACCCGAAAACCGAGTACAGCGAATGTGAAAGTCAGCCCATTTCCAAAGTGAGATATGCTGCCGTTATGAAAGATTTGTTTAATCGGCTTGCATATCTTTGGTATCGGTGCAGCTTATATAGAGTGCCTCCTCACTCCTTTTATAAACCGCACTGTGTACCTTAAAACGGTTGTTGTTGACAAACAAACGATTCAAGCGCATACACAGCTTGTCTATCGTATAATACATATCCCTGTCATTCATCAGTACATTATTGTTTTTATCATACACAAGTATCCAACCTTCATAATATCCATACTCCGTTTTGAACCAAGAAGTACGAACAGTTATTTCCATTAAACATTTCCCCTGTTTTCCCTTATTTTCCCTCACGTCAAGAACAATAGAAGTAAAAAGGGATAATTGAGTGTATTGTGCTTAAAAAGCGGGCTGTGCAGTTATCCCCAAAGGTATGACTGATATTACCCCGATTATCCCCAAAGGTATAATTGTATAAGCCTTTATTTAAGCCGCTTTCAATCAGTTTTCCCTTTCAAAAATATTGTTCTTGACATAAAGGGAATATTGCGTTATACCGATTGTCTTTTTACATAATAATCTGTTGCGTTATTACCGAAACCGCTGCGTTTCCATTTTGCATACCTACTTAATACCTTTTGAAATTCTTTCCAAGTGATATTATGGTCATTGGCGGTGGTTTTCAGCTCGTCTGACGGAATAATGTCCCTGTCCTTAAATAATTCCTTTAAGACTTCTTCTGCCAAACTTTTTTGTGTATCGGTGTACTCCCTTGCTTTACCTGTTATGCTGCTCGAACATCTTTCGGGTGTTAAGTCCCTTATGTCAACGGAACAGTCAAGCTCTAAACTCGTTTCCGTACCACTATTGTCGATACGGAACGCAAGAGGTCTTCCCCACTCCGCAAGGTTGTTCTTTGTCTGAAAAAGCACTTTTGCCTCCGAGATTTCGGGGTGTTGACCGAGAAAAAGAACACTTCTTGCAGCACCTTTAATATCCTGACTGCCGATTATCCTGTCCCCGATCTCCTGATTTGTCATTTTATTGATGTGGCAGACGATAACCAAAGCAAAGTTATATATTTTTGCCATATAGTTTATGTGTGCCAATATAGGTCGGGTTTGATTGGCTCTGTGCATATCAATATCCGCACCGATATATGACTGCATAGGGTCGAAAATCACAAGTTCGGGTCTTACCTTTTCAAATAATTTCGGCAAGCGTGGGTCTGTAAAACTGTATGGTATAAAATCCTTGCTTTCCCATTCCTCTGCCGTAACTATGCTTTCCATATCTGCGCCGCAGCCAATAAGACGAGGTTTAAGCGTTCTGTCGGCGGGGTCTTCGGCATTGAAAAACATTGTTATTCCCTGCGGCGGTTTCTCCCATTCTTCGGGAACAGCGTCGGGCAAAGGCTCTCCCTTTGATAGTCTTGACGCTAACCAGCACGTTAAAAATGTTTTGCCTGTGCCCGGTGCAGCATACAAAATTGTGATGTTACCCTTTGCAATATACGGATACCACAGCCAGTCAATGTTTTTGACCTCTATATCCGAAAACTTATGTACTGCGATAGGAACGCTTTTTTCGGTCTTTTCGCTTTTATATTTGTCTGCAAGGTCTTTTATTGCGCTCTCAAAGTCTTTCGGGTTGCAAAGATAAAACTGCCTTGTCTTATTGCCCGAAAATATGCTTTTCCACGCATTTTTGACAATGCGGCTCTTATCATCAACGATAGATTCGAT
>JAFUUG010000533.1 GCA_017483905.1 Bacillota bacterium | reverse complement strand
TACCTATATCGGAAAATGTGGCGGTAACAGTCCTTCTTGCGGCAAATGCAGATGTATTTAAGGCTGATACCGTGATCACGGCAGAAACTATACCGACCATTATCTTTTTGATTATCATTTTTTTTCCTCCTCTTCTGCTTTATACAGCAATAATGTCGCATATACCAAATAAAGATTGTTTATCTGCTTATTTATTTTTTTATTTCGTATAATGCTGTCATATAATATATATGCCGAAGTTAAAAAAAGAATAAACTCCAAAATAATAAAAATAATGAAAAAGTTACTTTGTGAACAGGCTGTAAATAAGCTCCCAAGAATACTCATTCCGACAGCAGCAAAAGAAATAAAGACAGATACATTATTTGAGAGTTTATTGCTTTCGGAAGATAGGATATTTATCCTTTCTGTAACTAATTTTTCGACATCGTTGAAATATTCCGATGAAACAGTTTTCCATTTATCGGTATATTCAACTATTTTATCCGAAGATATTTCTTCACCCAATATACTGCTGATGATTATATTACGGATGCTATCGGTATCAGGGGAAGAGATTTGAATATCTTTTATATTTTATCACCTCTTATGAAGTTGCCGTAATAAATTCCCAAATTCACTTTGCCTGCATCAGAAAAAATGCAAAACAGACTACGGCTATTCCGGTATTTTCATTTCCCCACCATAGCAAATTTGTTCAATTTGTATGCCACAAAGCAGTTTATAGACATGCCCAAACAATGGTTCGTGAGTGTGAGAAAAGTATTTTTTGTCCAAATTTGAGCAAAAACCTATAAGGTATGCGGACTAAAACCCACTCATTAGACCAATAAAGTCCGTACTGCGAATCAAGTCTGCGATACCGATAATGGTAAGGTTGATAATAAAGTATACATTTCCGATTAAAATTTTCAGAATAAATTTTATAAAAAAATTCACAAGTTTGCTTGCAAATTTTCAGATAGTAGTGTATAATAAACACAAGATTTTGGAAACCGTTAAAAAAATCGGAAATTTATACATTTCCGATTTTTTGTTGCTGTTCGGAATATTCAACTTTTTTGCATTTATCATAAAATGTAGTAGGTGGCATACCACATTCTTTGGCAGCTTGTTTAAGGGATAACTGTTTATTTCGCCATTTATTATGTACTTCATAGAAGTTTTTGGGTAATGGCTTTGGCGGTCTGCCAAACTTCACTCCTCTTGCTTTGGCTGCTGCTATTCCCTCCGCTTGTCGCTGCTTTATGTTGGCTCTCTCGTTTTCCGCAACATAACTCAAAAGCTGTAAGACAATATCGCTTATAAGCGTTCCGATAAGGTCTTTATGCTTTGTAGTATCGAGTATAGGCATATCAAGAACAATTATATCAGCTTTTATTTTCTTTGTAATATTCTGCCATTGTTCAAGAATATCATTGTAATTTCTTCCGAGCCTGTCAATGCTTTTTACAACAAATACATCATCTTTTTTTAGTTTCCTTACAAGTCTTTTGTAATATTTACGATTAAAATCTTTTCCGCTTTCCTTATCGGTAAATATGTTTTTGTCCTCAATGCCG
>JAFUUG010000532.1 GCA_017483905.1 Bacillota bacterium | reverse complement strand
CGATATACGAAACGATGGTTCGTATGACAAGAGGAAACGGTGCTATGATAAATCCTTTTATTGACTCAAAAGGAAATTTCGGACGGCAGTATTCCCGTGATATGGCTTATGCCGCAAGCAGATATACAGAAGTTAAGCTTGATACAATCTGTGAGGAGATATTTAAAAATATTGACAGAGATACAGTTGATTTTGTGGATAATTATGACGGTTCGATGAAAGAACCGGTTCTGTTTCCGACGACTTTTCCAAATATCCTTGTAAATCCCAATCAGGGTATTGCAGTAAGTATGGCAAGTTCTATATGTGGCTTTAATTTGAAAGAAGTCTGCAAAGCGACGATAAAATATATAAAAAACAGGGATACAGATATAAAAAAATATCTTCCTGCTCCCGATTTTTCAACGGGCGGTGAACTTATATATAAGCCCGAAGAAATGGAACGTATCTATTCGACAGGAAAGGGTAGTTTCAAAGTAAGGGCGAAATATCGCTATGACAAGAAAAACAGCTTGATAGAAATATATGAGATACCGTATACAACAACAGCGGAAGTTATAATAGATAAGATAATCGCTCTTGTGAAAGCAAATAAGATAAAAGAAATAAACGATGTCAGAAACGAGATAGACATAAGCGGTCTTAAAATCGCAATAGATATAAAGAGGAATGCCGATCCGGATCTCCTTATGCACAAATTATATTCTATGACACCTCTTGCGGACAGCTATAACTGCAATTTCAATATCCTCATAAAAGGTACTCCGAAAACGATGGGAATAAAAGAGATACTTAATGAATGGATAAAATTCCGTATTGAATGTATAAAACGTCAGACTGTATTTGATTTACAGAAAGCTAAGGAAAAAAATCATCTTCTTCTCGGCCTTGAAAAAATTATACTTGATATTGACAAAGCAATAAAAATAATTCGGGAGACTGAAGAAGAATCAATGGTTATACCAAATCTTATGACAGGATTTGACATTGACGAGATACAAGCTGAATATATTGCCGAAATAAGGCTGAGAAACATAAACAAAGAATATCTTATGAAACGTATAAATGAAAAAAATCAGCTTGAAGAAGAAATGAAACATCTTAATGATATAATAAGAAACGAGGGACTGATCCTCGGATTGATCTGTGATGACCTTGAACGAGTCAGCAAAAAGTACGGAAAACCGCGAAAAACCGAAATAATTTATGAAGATGATATTCCTCAGATATCGGAAGATAATCTTATAGAAGATTACGGTATACATCTTTTCCTTACAAAACACAGTTATTTCAAGAAAATTACAAATGTTTCCCTCAATGCTTCTCTGCGAACCTCTGCGGAACATAAATTAAAGGAAGATGATGAGATAATACAGGAAATAGAAACAACGAATAAATCGGATATACTTTTCTTCTCCGATAAATTTAACGTATATAAAATGAAAGCATATGATATGAACGAATGTAAAACGAGCAGTATGGGGGATTATCTTGCCAACGTTCTCGGAACAGAGGAAGATGAGAATATCATTTATATAGCATCTACTACCGATTACAGCGGGTATATGCTCTTTTTCTTTGAAAACGGAAAAGCCGCAAAAATAGAAATGAGATCATACGAAACAAAAGTAAACCGTAAACGGCTCATAAATGCGTATAGTGATAAGAGTAAACTTATTGCCGTAAAACATATCTTAAACGATACGGAAATGGTCGCTGTTCGTGATAATGATAAGGCTATGATATTTAATACCGCTCTTATATCATCAAAAAGCACTAAAAATTCGGGTGGCGTACAGATATATACGCTTAAAAAGAACAGTAAAATGACAAAGGTTCTGGATAAAGGAGCTTTTGATACGGAAGATCCGGATTATTATGTAACGGATAAGATACCGTCGACGGGTCATTTTTTAAGTGATAGTGACGTTAAAAATATTTTCGGGTGATTTTTTATAAAAAAGATTTTTATTTGAAATATATATGGGTACAACATTTGATTTGAACTGTAGAATGTTGACAATTGTAAATTTATGGTATAAAATAATTATGTCAATGAAGAATCAATCAATTTTTTATCCGGGGGAGGAGAATTATGTTAAGAAAAACTATGAGTACAGCTATGGCAGCTCTTATTATGACAAGCTGCCTTGCAGGTAGTGTTTATGCACAGGCTCAATGGGTTGAAAAAGAAATAAACGCAATACAGTTCCAACTTGACAGCTATAATGGAAGTCTGGAGAGAAAAAACAAGCCGACAAATCTCGGAAAGGACAGCGAACCGAAACAAAGTTTAAAAACGGTAGATGTTACTATACCTGATTCTATAGAAGATGTAAAAGTAACAAGTATAGCAAAGAACGGTTTGTGCGATCTTGATGAGATGAAGAGTATAAAGCTTAATGACAGTATAAGTGAGATCGGTGAGTATGCTTTTTCCGGCTGTGATAACCTGACTTCTTTTACATTTCCGAAAAATGTGCAGGAAGTTTCCTCAAATTGTTTTTTTAGCTGCGATAATTTATCATCTGTAACGTATAATGATAAGATCAAAAAGATCGGAAATAATGCTTTTGAAAAATGCAGATCAATGAAAAATGCAGCTATTCCGAAAACTGTGACAGAAATAGGGGCAGGGGCTTATTCATACAGTGGTGTTGAAAGAATAGTCATTCCGGATAATGTTACAAGTATTGGTGACGGTGCTTTCAAAGAGTGCAGAAATTTAACTTCGGCAACTCTCGGAAAAGGGCTGAAAAATGTTACAAAAAATATGTTCAGCGGTGACAGTGCATTGACTACGGTTATAATAAACAACGGAACCGAAAAGATCGACCATGCGGCTTTTGCAAATTGTTCCGCCCTTACAAGTATAACTGTGCCTGATACGGTAAAGAGTATTGCGGAAGATGCTTTCACCGGCTGTCCCAATGTGAAGTTTAATTGCAAGAAAGGCTCTTATGCGGAAACATTTGCAATAAAGAAAGGCTTCGGCTGCAATACGGGTGCAAGTGAAACACCTGTAGTCATACCTGACAGAATAACGATCTTATTAAACGGAAAAGAACTTGAATGTTCACAGCCTCCGATAAATAAAGGAGGAAGTGTTATAGTTCCTATGAGAGCTATATTTGAGGCTCTCGGTGCAGATGTGAAATGGAATAACAGTGATAAGTCGATATTTGCATCAAAAGGTATCACAAGTGTGCAGTGCCGGATAGGAAGCAAAGATGTAGTACTTAATAATAAGAAAGATAAGATGCTTGCAGCACCTGAAATAATAAACGGCACTACAATGGTGCCTGCAAGATTCGTATCGGAAGCATTCGGCGCACAGGTATCATGGGATATGGCTACACAGACTGTAACTATAGTAACAAAATAAATATGCGGTGACTTATAAATAATAAAGGGCATTCAAAACAGGAGTGTCCTTTTTGTTACGAGTTTTTTATTATGAGAATGAGGATTTGAATTTTTTGTAAATTTGTGAATTATTGACGGTTGTTTTCTTGACGTTTTGAGAAGAATATACTACCTGTCTTTAGGAGTTGAATCAAAATTATAGTGCTAAACCATATATTAAAACCTATGGTTTAGCATTTTCGTTATATCTGTATTATTTAAAAAATACGAAGTCAATGGAAGTTCAGT
>JAFUUG010000531.1 GCA_017483905.1 Bacillota bacterium | reverse complement strand
ATTATTGGTAAATTGCAAATTTCCGACATCCCCTTGGAGCAATTTTACATTTTCAAGATCATAAAGCTTTTTTCGTGCTTGTTCAAGCATATCTGTACTATAATCAAGGCAGGTAATATCGGCATTTTTCATAAGCTCATATTTTTTGTGTGTAAAAACGGCAGTACCCACCGGTACATCAAGCAGCTTTCCCGAAAAGCCATTTGGTATAAAAGAGAGCAGTTTTTCTGCAATTTGGGTGTCGTCAACACCACTCCAAAAAAGATCGATATATAGGCGGCTCAGAAAATTGCCCTGTGTAAGCGTGGTATCGTAAATGTTTTTTGATTTTTTATAAGAAGACGTGATTTTATCCATAATTTCATACTTGTTTTCTTGCTACACAATGTAGTCTGAGAAATGATCTCCTTTCAAAAAGCTCTAATTTAAGTCCTGCATTTTCGCATAAATTTTTTATTTCCTTTTTTCCATAGATCCTGACATCTCCATGTCCGGTCAAATTTATTATGGGCATTTCAATAGTGTTTATAAATAAACGCAGTGGGGCAGGTGCAGTCATATCACGGAGTATAAGTCTGCCGTTTGGACGAAGAACTCTATAAACACTATTAAAAAAATTTTGTGGATTCGGGTAATGATGAAAGCTCTGGGAACATATTACTGTATCAAAGCTGTTTTTCGAAAATGGCAGATTTTCACAATCACCAAGTATAAAATTTACACCTGTTAGATTTTTTGCTTTTGCTGCTTCTATCATTTTTGGAGTAATATCAATACCGGTATAATGTTTCTGCGGATATTTTTTATACAAAAGAGAGATTATGGGCGCAGTTCCGCATCCGCAGTCAAGGAGGTCTGAAAATGGTTCCTTCTCAAGTTCTGTAAGTATATCCGGATAATCTTTTTTACACAGATTATATACGCCGGCATGGTCACTTTCATAAATATCGGCTGCTTTGCTGAACTCTTTTATAGACATTTGCTTATATTGTTCGGATGACATTATAGTTTCATTCCTTTCGATTAGTTTAAGCTAACTTGATTGTATAGCTTTATTATATTTTTGTCAATAGATAATAATTGACTAAAAAATAAAATTGTGCTAACATTAGTTAGTGTAAGCAAACCAAAAAAGAGGGGAATGTAAATTGCGGTATAAAGGTATATATTGGGCTGTTCTTTCACCGATGATACAAAAAAGTATATCACAAAATTTCGGGAGGCAGCTATCATTAAAGGCTATAAAAAGCGGAAAAGAAAAATACAGGGAGCTTGTTGTAAATGCTCCGGAACTGGGTAGGGGCAATAAAATGGCATCAAATGCTTATTTTGCTTATGTATTTGTTGCAGCTTGGCTCGGTACGGATAAACAGCTTACTCCTGATAATATGGGACTTGTTATGCGTGATGTGCTCGAAAGAATGAAATTTTTTTTCGGACTTGTTGATATAAACAAAAATGAAAAATATTGGTATAATTCTATGAAGAAATACAAGAAATGGTGTGACAGCGGTAATCTTGAAAAATATCCATCGTCTTGGAATGTTAATTTTGATGACAATTTACACAGCGAGGGGAGTTATTATTATTTTACAAGCTGTCCGATCTGCTCTTACCTTAGCAGTATAGGACTTGGGGAAATAATGAAGCCGCTTTGTGAAACAGATAAATATATGTTTGCTTATCAGCACGGCAAATTGTTTAGAAAAAATACGATAGCAAGCGGCGGTAAAATATGCGATTATTGGATAGTCGGTGATAAAAATGAAAAATAGACATATATATTTTGGAATATTGGGTGCTATACTTTTGGGGATAGGTGATTGGCTGCTCGGTTATGTAGATCCTGCTCCGATAAACGGTGTTGAGTGGAATGCTCTTCTTGCAGGTTATAAAGACTATGATGTTTTCAGACCTGTTGCTGCCATGCCTCTCGGTTTCTTCGGTGTATTAAGCTATGCACCGTGTATGTGGGGTATGGGGCAAATTTTCAATGATAAAAAAATATGTCGTGTGCAAAGTATACTTATGATAGCAGGAATGGGCGGTTGGGCACTTTTGCACTATCTGTATTCGGCAGCTATTTTCGTTTTTGCATGGATGTACCAAAATATCGGACTTGATGAGGCGATAAGAACATCAAACGCACTATACGGGGCAATAATGCCGGGTATGAGCTTATGGCTTATATTTATGCTTGTGCCGTTTGTTTTCCATTTTATTGATATTGCAAAAGGTAGATCATATTTACCGAAAAAAATATTATTTTTTCATACATTGGTATGGTGGGTATTGATATATTTCGGTGTATTGGTATTACCGCAGACTGCCTTTTTAAATGGATTAAGAACATTTGCAATGAATGGTTCGATGATGATATGGCTTATTGCTGTTCTTATTTATAACATTAAAAATAAATACTTATAGTAGTCTTTTGGTGAAATCAGCCTATGTTCGAAAGAAATCTATAAAAATAATATTCGCAGACCGGTTATATTGACCGTTAAAAGATACCTTAAAGGTTAAAATTGTATACTTTAAGATAATGGTTTATATAACCGGGAGGTATAAAATGACAGATATAAAAGAAGAAATAAAGAAAAAAATTGAGAGATATGGTACTGTTTACAACATTGATGATATAGTCCAAACTATTGCCTCAAAAGCTAAAAGGTCAATTACAAAGAGAGATATTGGCGAGATTTTTGAGGACAGCGAAGTATGGTATTATAGTGCAGATGCGGAAAATGAATATGATTATAATACAGTATATAAAAAAAATACTCCGCCTAAGTTTAAGATGATCATTTTGAATTCATCAGATGATTTGTTTTACGGTAAATTTTGCTTATCGTTTATGGCAGTTATTGACGGTAATAACAATGTAAGCTGGAAGGGATGTTTATTTGGGCGGATACAGAACATATTCAGGAAATGTATGGCGAAAAAGGCTGTACAGACAAGGCTTGCGGATAGGTATTCAAGCAAAGAATTTTATACATTTTTGTATGATAACCTTCTTACGAAAGAAAAATGGAAGAAATCCAAATGTGATGAAGACAGTTATATAAGACTTTATTTTTATCTTACAAATATGTGTGCTGTAATTAAGAAATACTACGGCGAAAAATCAAGGTATTACAGAGAGAGTGAGTCTGGCGGCAGAAAATATATAATTTTTGACAGCAAACTTTTGGACAAATACGGAAACAACATCTATCTCATACATAAGGTCACAGAAAATAACGGTGATGTGAATTTTGTAGAACCTATATATGTATCGAATACGGAATGTTTGAATACTTATGGCTTTGATGCGAGTATACTTAAAGAGATAGAACCGGTAATGCTTTATGAGGATACATCTGAGTTGATTTTTAGCGGTGAGATAGAACGTTTGATCTTGATGATACACATCACATGAAGAATATAATTGACGAGAGGAAGGATAGACTGCCAAAAGAGTTGATGGATAAAAGTCCGATACAGGTTTATATGTTTCTGAAAACATCTGTTGAATATGCCGTAAAAATGTCTAAGATAGACTATAAGTTCATTGTTCCGTCATATAGCATAGCAAATACTGAGATACAGTTTCTTATCCCGTTTTATGTCGATTTGGGTAATAAAAAGCCTGTATGTGCCATTGTCACAACAAAAGAAAACGGGCGTTATGTATTAAAAACAATACTTCCGATAGATACGGCATATAATAATGCGAGACTGTTATCTATTCCCGATACAGGTTGGCTTGCATAAGCAACAGAATTTGCATATTAAATTTTATTATTGATATTTTTGCAATATTATTGTATAATCAAAGTAGATTATTGATATGGGAGGAAGTATTTTTGAAAGTATATTTAGATAATTGTTGCTACAATCGACCGTATGATGACCAGTCACAATTAAGAATTTCGCTTGAAACATAAGCAAAGTTGCAAATACAAAGTACAATAAAGGAAGGAAAAATCAAATTAGTGTCTTCTTATGTACTTTTATACGAAAATAGTAAAAATCCTCATGAAATAAGGAAACGAACGATATATAGTTTTATAAAAGAAAATATAGATACCTTTGTATATGCAGACATTGCAGATAAGGTAAAAGAAAAAGCTGATGCAATAATTGAAACAGGAGTCAAGACAGTAGATTCATATCATATTGCGTGTGCAATAATATCTAAAAGTGATTATTTTATAACAACCGATGATAGGGTATTAAAATATAAAACTAATGAGATAAAAATTTTAGATCCTATACAATTTATTAAAGAAATGGAGGAGATATTATGAATACTACAGCGGAAATAATGGATACGGGCATTACTTGTTTGATAGAAAAACTTGGCACTGTGGAAACAGAAAGATTTATATCGGTAATTATAAGAGAGCGTTCTGACTACACAAAGTGGAGAAGAAAATATTTTGGTGATATTTCATCTCAGGAATTTAATGATGCTGCGGTAAAATATGCCGAAGAGAATCCATTTAATTGTTGATTTATTTGTTTTGAACTCAAAATTTTCAGATTAAAAAATAAAAAAACAACTTTGAAAAAATAAAAAAATTTTTTTCTCAAAAACTATATACAATATACCGAAAGGCTGCCCGATTATGAGCAGCCT
>JAFUUG010000530.1 GCA_017483905.1 Bacillota bacterium | reverse complement strand
TTGTTCATTTTCTATGCTGTATAACAGCAGAAAATCATTCATTTACGGACGGATTTACAATTTTAAAACACAAAATGTATATTGAGTTTGTATGCTATTTATATAACTGTGGTAAAAATTCAATTCCAATTGAAGAGCTATTAAATAATATAGGGTAAATTTGTGCATTTTTCGGTATTTGCTCATTTATAGGTTATTATTAAATTCATCTTCACACAAAGATTCAACAACACTGTTAAATTCCTTTACAGCCGAAGATTCTTCATCCCATTCGATAAATTTTAGTCTGACCGCAACTATAGTCATTTCTTTGTTTATCATTATGGTATCCGGCTTAAATTCTTTGTATTTTCCCCAAATTTTCCTAAATTTTTCAAAGGCAGACAAAGAACAGCATATACATATCTCCGTTTCGTATTTCAACATTATCACTCCATTCAATTTTTTATGCCACCATTGACAAGAATTGAGCTTCCGTCAAAACAACTACTCCATTTTCCCTTGCCGCATTGAGCTTGCTTCCCGGCTTGCTGCCGACTATCAGATAATCCGTTTTAGCCGATACCGAAGACCTTGCAAAGCCGCCCAACATTTCGATTTTTTGCATTATTTCTGCTCTTGTGAAATTTTCAAGCGTTCCGGTCACAACGATATTTTTACCTGTAAATATATTTACCGCTGTAAGAGTCTTTTTCTCAAACTCCATACATTCCTTTAAGTCATACCAAAAAGCCCAGTTATCGCAGTTATCTTTTTCTCTTCCCTTTTCGTCCTTGACCGTAAACCATTTATAGATCTCAAAGTTAAGTACAGCACCTATACCGTCTATAATATTAAACGTGAATTTCTCATAGACCGCTTGTTCAAACTCTTCAATATTTCCGCCAAAATAATCACTGATAGCTCTGCTTGCCGTTCTTCCGAGATTCTTTATGTTCATAGCCATTAAAAACTTATCAAGAGTGGTGTGTCTGCTCTTCTCAATGGAATCGGCAAGATTGTTGTATGATATTTCCCCAAAACCGTCCATCCCGATTATGTACTTCTTGTACTTTGGAATGGAATAAATATCGACCGGACTTTTTATAATACCTGCCGAAACAAATCTTTCTATTGTGCTTTCGGCAAGCCCCTCTATATCCATAACATCCTTACTTGCAAAATGAACGATGGCATTGAGATTTTTAGCAATACAAGTATCTGATACACAGTAAAGCTTTTTGATTTCTTTCCCACTTTTATCTGTTGTTACCCTCACTTTTGTTTCGCCTCCGCAACAAGGGCACTGTTTAGGAGTTTTGGCACATCCGAGATCTTTATCGAGATTTTCCTCTATATATGGAATTATCATATTACGTTTGCTTATCAGCACCCTGCATCCGATATTGATCTTCTTACGCCTGAGAAAAGATACATTGTTAAGTGATGCCCTTGACACTGTACTTCCTTCTATCTCAACAGGTTTGAATATTGCTACCGGAGTTATAAGCCCTGTTCTTCCGACCTGCCATTCGATATTTGTAATTTTGCTTTCCACAAGATTATCCTGAAATTTATAAGCCAAGCCGTCTTTATAATACTTCTCCGTATATCCGCATTTTTCGGAATGATCTATATCATCAAAGGATATAACTATGCCATCTATCGGAATGTGCTTTTTATCGGCGATCTCTCTAAGCTTTTTTATTTTTCTTTCTGCAATTTCAAGACCGACACCACCGCATGATGTTGAAAAAGAACATCTTTCAAAACCATATTCCGATAGCTTTTTAAGCCGCTCAGCCTTACTGTTTTTATTTTCGACAAGCTCCTCCAACCCTTCGGAAACTCTGAATGCAATGAAATATAACTGCCTTTGCGAACACTCCTTTGTATCAAGCAGCTTTACAGAACCGGCTGCCAAATTTCGTGCATTCTTATAATGCTCGCCTTTTGCATCGATTTTCGTATTTTTCATTTTTTCGAAATCGTCGGTATGTATGATCCCTTCGCCTACCACTACAAGTCTATTCTTGTATGATATTTCAAGCGGTACATTTTTGAAAGCCTGCATATTGTGTGTTATATCCGTTCCGATATTCCCGTCGCCTCTTGTAGATGCCTTTATAAGCCTGCCGTTTTCATAAATAAGCTCTATCGTAAGCCCGTCCAGTTTAAGCATAAGCATCACATCACGCTCGCCCGCAAACTCAACAACCTTTGTGATCTCCTTAGTTTTCTCCAAAGAAAGCAGCGGCTTTTCGTGCTTATACTTTTTCAGCTTGTCAATAGCTTTATAACCGACGTTGCGTGTGGGCGAACCACTAAGCTTAAAGCCTGTTTCATTCTCCAACTTTTCAAGCTCGTCAAGCATTTTATCGTATGCTTCGTCGGAGATCTCTGACTGCCCCGAATTATAATACGCATTGCTGTAAGCATTAAGCTCTGTAATAAGTTTTTTGATTTTACTTATTTTTTCTTTCATAGAAATTTCATTCCTTTCTGTCTTTTATTTTTTAGAAGCAAAATTTTAAGCTGTAACTTCGGTTTAACCGACAGCAATTTTTATATCCGCTTCTAATGAATATGAATTTCAGCAAAAAAATTTTTTTAATTT
>JAFUUG010000002.1 GCA_017483905.1 Bacillota bacterium | reverse complement strand
TCCCCGATCAGCACAGGCAAGTTCAAATCCCTTACGAATACCACCTATCCCTGCAAACAGGTCTATAAAACGTATGGCTTCAATATGATTATCCATTACTTTCTCCCCGCTATCCAGTCGCCGAGCTTTTCTCTCCAACTCTTTTTCTTTTCAGTTTGCTCCGCAACAACTTCGTCCTCTGATGCAGGAACAACTTTTTCATTGTTACTCCCCTGCTCTGCGGTCTGTGAGATAACTGCTTGTTCGTCCTGTTCCTGCACGGTTAAGCGCTCCTTAATCGTTCCTGCATGAAGCTGCTGCGCCTGATCTGTGAGGACTACCAACCTATCCGATAAATCACGGGAGTGTTGCCGTTCTCGTTCAAGCTCTGCTTGTAACGCTGCCATTTGGTCAGACATTGCCTTGATCTGTTCGTCTTTTATATCAAGCTGCCCTTTCAAAATAGCAACAGTTTCCTTCTGAGCGGCAACTGTTTCCTGCAAACCTTGGTTTTCACTGGTTTCCGAAACCTTAGTTTGTGCTGTTTGCAGAGGTTTCTGCAAACTTTCTTCTATAAGTTTGCACCCTTCATCATTCACCTGCAAACTGCCATCGGGGTTAGTTTCCACATATTGAGCCTTAAATTCAGCTGTAAATCGCTTACGAATAGCCGTCTTGCTCACACCGAATTCATCGGCGAGTTGTTTAACGCTCTTACCCATAATTAACTCCCATAAAGAATATCAAATTTAGTTTATCACTTTTTCTGAATAAAGTCAATCAGATATTCGTTCCAATCTTTGCCCGATGTCGGTCTGAATATGCCTATTTCAATGTGATTGGCTCTTATATCGTTGATGAAATTATCGCCTGCTACATCGTTATCAACACAGAGGAAGTGCCGCAACTGCGGATTGGTCTTGTGTAGCTCATTAACGATGCTACTGTTAAGCCCGCCCATACTCACGAGGATATGATGTGTGAGCTTTTCTTTGTGGATCTGATAGCAGCTGAGCAAGTCTATCGCACTCTCAAAGTACATCGCAGTATCAGGCTCACCGATTATCAGATGGAATCCGTACCCACTATGAGCCGTTGTCTGTTTGTAACGTGTATCGCCCGTGCCGACTATTTCTGCTCCGATCGGCTGCTCCTGCCAGTCGCATATCTGAAAATTGCAGTTGCCGTGCGTATCCTGCCACAGCTTTCCCGACTTTATCAGAGAGAACACTATGCTGCTGTCCAGTCCTCGCCGCTTGCACAGGTAGGCTATCGCCCTTTTTTCGTCATTCGCACGCTGAGGGGGCTGTGCGGCACTCTGAGGGGTACTTGTTGTCGGCGGTACTGAAACATTACCTATGTTGCTTGCGTGGCTTGTAAGGGCTTCTACGGCTTCCTGAAAGGTCATATTGTAATACTCTCTCAAAAAATCCACAGAGTTGCCGTGCGTACCTTTCGAGTTCCAGTAATACATATTGCCTTTGATCCGTAAGCTATCGTGCTCCGCAAGCATATAGTTGCTGCCGACACGCTTTAAATTCTCACCCCGGCTCAGAAGATATGCAGCAAGGTCAGCTTGCCGTGCCTGCTTTATAAGATCTTGATCAACCATTAGTCCTCAACCTCTTATCCAAGTATTTTTTTAGTTCAGCATACTCTTTTACAACACTAACAGGACACTGGTACTCTTCTGCAAGTTCATCAATACTCTTTCCGCTTGATAATCCACCCATAATCCAATTTTTTAATGTCATTGTGTAATCTTCCATACAGGATTCATACATTTCTGAATTAGCATAGTCCCAATCAGCATCTGTCCACTCAGACATTGGAAGATTATCTATGCGTTCTTGGCGTTCTTTTAAACCGATATGAACGTCCCACCACTTCAAGACAGTATGCCTACTCAAACCCGTATCTTTTTCACATTCTATCTTCTTACCGTCAGGATGTTGCTTCCGCCACTCCCATACAATCATCTTCTTTTCGGGTCTGCCATCTGTATTGCGCCAATCTGTATTGTGATTAAGTTCATCACGAACAAAATTCATTAACTTGATATGATCAGCTTGCTTACGCCCATTACGTTTATTTCGCTCTATATGCACATCGGTCAATAATTCAATATCATCTAAGGTAAAGTTATAGTATTCCTCGTCATAACACTCCATTGCGCTCTCTACATCTTCCTGTGTAAGCTTGTTATCATGCTGTATCTTCCTTAACTCTTTATAAATCTCCTGCATATCAGCTTTCAATTTCTTCTTTGGGACATCACACTTGCACGCATAGATCACAAGACACATAAGGAAGAAATACCGATGCCCGCCCCTTATCTGCTCGATCTGTCCTTTCCACCAATCATACAGCGCATAAGGATTATCACCGTGAACCTTTCCTGCAATATCCCATTTCTTTTTACGCTTATTACCCTCGACAACAACACGCTGATACCATTCAGGATAAAGCTCCTTTGCCTGTTCACGGCTAACCTTACTCGGACGATACCGACGATTGACTTGTACACGGTTCTCAGGCTTGGTCGCATACTCATTAAGATACTCAAGAGTTACCTTATCGCCAATACGAAACGCCACTACTTCATTACCGTACTTATTATTCACACTTCCAACCATTCGGAAGCCTTGACCGATGCTCTGATACTGAATATCCCTAAACTGAGAAGTCTCTTTGTACTCCCATATCTTGAATGTAAGATCGTACTTCAATGATTTAAGCTGTATCTTTATGTTCGGATATAAAGCTATTGGCTCTTTGAATACATAGTACAAATGCAAACCTTTACCGCTTAGAACAATAAATGTAGGCTTTGGAATGCTTCTGTATCCTGTACCTTCAAATGCTATTCTTCCAAGAATAACATTCAATTGTCTCTTACCGACACCGTCAAGGTCAAAGATAAGCGCATTCATATTCTGAGCATACTGGAGCTTGTTGCTCCTGCTATGATATGTCAATCCGCTACACAAGGTCATCTCATTACGCTCAACATAGGTCATATAATCCTCTGACCAGGTATCATTGAGCATAACCCTACGGCGTAATCTGCGCTTCGTCCCGGCATCACGCTCGTCTTTATACAGGTATATTGCATTAGGATGAGAATAATCAGTGTAATGATAGGAATAGCGCACCTTATCATCGGTCGATTTATCAGGATCCACGCTCTTGTCGTAACTATTCTCATTGTTCGGAAAGATATATCTGTAAAAATCTTCTCCGTTGACTTCCTCATACATATTCGAGAGGACTTCATAACACTCATCATAATTCTGTGTAGACATAAAAACTCCTTGCAGGACAAAGAAAAAAAGAAAATTGGACAGCACAGGTCGAACGCATCCGACACAACAGATACGGGGACAAACCCAAAGCCAAACTAACGAGATCCCCCGGAAGCTATCAAGTGGGAGTGACAAACTACATCCCCAGCGTACACAAGACCGCTACAGGGCACAGAGGAGCAAATCCGGAGACTATTGTGCGCCCCGGGCGCACCCTACGGGTGGGGGGCTTAGATTATCAAAGAAGTAATTGCACATGGTTGCAGCATAAAAGATAGTGCTCCCCGGTTACGCCTGCGGCGCACCCTACGGGTGGGGGGCTTAGATTATCAAAGAAGTAATTGCACATTCTTGATGGTTAAATAAAGTTGTGAGCTGTTCAGTTTACTTGGACTACAATTGCCCAAACGCTTTAACAGCTCCAACTTACGAAGCCACGGCTTATCAGCTATTATACATTAAATACGCTCTATTTGTCAAGACTTATTTTCCACCTGAAGTGCCTGTATCTTAGCGTTGAGGTCATTGATGAGGTCATTTTTATCCTCTATCTTAGCTTGTAAAGCCCTAATTTCTTCAAAATGCTGTTCTTTAACTGCGCTTATTGCCTGTACCTTTGCGGTTTCCGCTTGTGCCTTGGCAATCTCCGCAGCACTCTTGTCCGCTGCGTGAGCTTCTTTTTCCTTAGCAAGCTCCGAAATGGCTTGTGTAAGCTCCTTTTGCATTTCAGTTATCCGGGCTTCAAGCTCTGATGCACGAGCATCTGCTTTCTTCTTATCTGCCAACGCTTCATCTATCTGCACTCTGACCGCATCAAGGTGTCCTGATATCTCCAGTCGAGCCTGTTCCGCTATCTGAGCATTCTTTTCAGCTTGTTCCTTATCCTTTTGAGCCTGTTCCGCCCGTGCAATGTATTCTGCAACCTGTCTGTTAGCTTCTTCGTCACGTTCCGCTGCTATCCGCTCTGTTTCTTCTATAGCTATGGTCGCATCCTTCGCCGTCTTTTCAGCTTCTTCCGTGCGCTTCTGCAAGTCGGCAATGGTCTTGTCCTTGCTCTCCAGTCGCTCAACAAACTCCTGACGTATTCGCTGCTCCGTTCCTGCCGTAAGATCAAGTGAGGATATATATGCCCTCACAAGAGCATCGGCATGAGCTTGAAAATCGTCTATGCTTGTTTCCTGTCCTTTCAGCACTTCCTTTGCCCGTGACATTTCATGAGCTGCCAATAACGACCTGAACGCTTCGGAAGCGTTCGGGAACTGCTCTGTGACTTCTTTGAGCTGTGAAACGACTTCCTCATCTGCCCTTATAGAATATACTTTTGTGTCTGCCATATTACCCTCCTAATGTATACATATTGTTTACGATGTTTACAGTTGTATACATTATATATCAATCAAACCAATTTGTCAATACTTTTCGCTACTCTCCATTACACTTGCCGAATAATAGTAACGGAACAACTATCGCAAGAACGATTATCAGATTACCCATAATCTGATGCGGCTCGGCTTCTCGGAAGTAATCCGATATGCCCTCAACAATTCCTTTTACCGCCTTACCGAATAGCTTGAGTATGCTGACAATAACAAATATCACCCAATTACTACGGAGCAGGAAATAGACTGTGTAAGCAATGAGCGGCACAGCTACGGTGTTAATTCCTGCTTCTGTGAGCCATTTCCCACCAAATGCTGATATACTGACGGATATTAACAGTACTATCAGACTTAACTTATCGGGTTTAGATTCATCCGGGGCGATAAAGAACACCCAACGCCGTTTATTGAGGTCGAACATCGCCCATACTATCGCTCCAATAACGAAAAGTATCGGTATTCCGACTTTGATAACAGTATAACCCTCGGAGATCCACGCCATTAACTGCTGAGTATCAGCTGAGAGTGTCGGCAAAAGCCCGTACTGAAATGCAACAATAGCACTGTATATGCCTACAATGCCACATATTAAGCCAAAAGCAAGCACTCCTGCGCCTATTCTCCTGTTATCGGCAACCATAGCTACATTTTTTGTAGCTATATCCCGTCGTTCCTGCTCGTTCTGCTTGGTATGCTCCTCGATATCTTTGTCAAGCTGTTGATGTTTTTCGCTGTATTCTGTTTCAAGCTGTTCCTGCTTGGCTGCATATTCTATTTCAAGCTCTGATATACGATTATTAGCTTGTCGATCGGCTTCGGCTTGAATTTTATCAGCTTCATCAGATATTAGCTTCTCATATTTACCGATAACTTCTTCTTTATCGGCTTCACACTGCGATATTTTGTCCTGTTCTATCTCATATGCTTTATTTTTTATATGAGTATCTATATGAGTTTCTTTTCTGTTTACTGCTCTTTCTCTCTCTGATACTGCCCTTTCTCTGCTTGATAAATTCTTTTCTCGCCTATCTAAGCTGCTTATATACTCGTCCTTGGCTTTCAAGTCAGCTTCAAGCTCTGATATGCGTTTCTCACAAGCTCGGACCGCTGTATCTCGTTTGCTTAGCTTCTCTCTCAGCTTTTGCTCGTTCTCTTGCTCGGTCAAGAGCTTCTTTTCGTTTTCTTGCAGCTTCTTCTGCAGCTCGCTCGGCATTTCGCTCTCTGATTGTTTGCATAACTTCGTCAGAAGCTGATTGTAACTGTTGCTCTGTTCCTGCAATGAGTTCCTCAGTTGTTGGTTCTCCGTCCTTAATTGCTCGTTTTCCGTCTGTAGCTCCTCGTTCATCACTATCAAGGGTTCGACTTCTTCGGCTGAGTAGGTCTGCAATTCGTCCACGCTGCTTCACCTCTTTTTCTTTTTCAGAAAACAGTCTCTTTATTTCCTCACCTATGTTACGGAGCTGCGCTATAAGCTGTCGTAATAGATTGTTTTTTTGCTTTATCTCCTCGTTCATTTGTACTCGTTCCGAAGTCTTGCCCTCTGCTTTCAGCTGACGGGCAACATATCCCTCGTGTACGGTCGGTATCTGCTCTACGCCCTGCCGCTCATAGCTACGGTGATCTATATGGTCACGCTCTGGAAGATAGCGATTGCAGCACTTAGCCCACAATGCTCTCCATTCCTCGATGCGCTCTTTATCATTCCAGTTGTTATAATCCTCTTTGTGGTTCTTATACTGTCGTCTGCCTGACTTATCCTTACCCTGATAGATCTTTTCTCCATTTTCGTCAAGATCATATACTTTTTTGCTCTTAGGAGCCCATTCTCCGTTTTCTTTGATACTACGCACAGTCGCCATAATATGTGCGTGAGGATTACCGTCTCCCTTATCGTGTATTGACCAGTCCACACACATACCCTGATCTGTCAGAAATTTAACAAACGCCTTCACGAGCTTTATCTGCTCTTCTCTGCTCAGTTCTTTCGGCAAAGCAACTTCAAATTCTCTCCAAAGCTGTGAGTTCTTTGCTTTTTCTACTAAGTGTACAGCGTTCCACAGCTTTTCACGGTCAGCATATTCGGAAGGAGCATTTGCGCATAGAGCAACTTCACTGTGTACAATTCCGCCTTTCCGAGTATAGTCTGACACGATACCCGTCTGTTTATCGGTGAGTTTCTCACCTGAACGGTATGCAGAAGCGGCAATTGCACTTTGTCCTTTTGACCGACTTCCTATCTTTATTGAGCAATGATATATTGCCATATGCATACCGTCCTTTCAGATTTTGTATTGTTGACAATACAAAAATGCTTATGAGGTGAGGTCAAGGAGAGGTAGCATCTCTCCTTGCGGGGTAATCCAAAAGGGGCAGAGTCCCTGTTGGTAGGTCAAGGGCAACGCCTTTGCAGGAAAATCCAAAAGGGACAGCGTCTCTGTTGGTGGGGTTAAGGGGCAAAGCCCTTACGCGCTTATGAAAACACCATATCTTTGATGTGGTGTATAAGTGCGCCCTTTATCAAGGATGTTGCACATAAAATAATACTTCCTGCTTACTATTATCAAACAATTATACCCTACATCTATTGTACTACTCAAATTACCTTTTGTCAAGAAAAATTTCGCTTGACAATCACATTATAAGGTGTTAAAATAGATACTGAGGTGATATTATGTCTGAGGAATTTAATGAAACCCCTATCGACTTTTCCGAAGTCCTTGATCAATCTTCAGTAACAGAAGAAACAGCAGAAGATAAACCGAAAACAAAAAAGAGACGTACCGTAGATGAGCAATTGGCTGATTTGGAGCAACAAGCAAAACAGCTTGCTGAAAAGAAAAAGAAACTACTGGCACAGAAGTCCTCGGACGAACGCAAGAAACGTACTAAACGATTGATAGAATTGGGCGGTGCTGTTTGTAAAGTTCTTAACGAAGATACTGCTGAGGGAGATGTGATGAATGACAATGATGTTGCTGACCTTATCGCATTTCTGAAAAAGCAGAATGAACGAGGCAATTATTTTACTACGGCTATGCACAGAACGCCGAAGCAATGACAAAAGAACGGACAATGCAATGCATTGTCCGTTCTCTCATTTCTGATACTTGTCCGCAATATCATCCCACCGAGGAATTGATAATTTTACACCATAGAACTTTTCGTATGCTTTAATAAAATTTCTTTTCCAAGATGATGCGCTTTCGTGTGTTTTAGGGTTCTGATATACCGTTTCTTCGACAGCCGATATAAAATCCTCCAAGCACTCAAAAGTCGGATACTTACTGTTACCATACCATACAGCAGGACGTATCTTATGAACCACATCTTGCTTTATCTGTAGGTTTAATGCCCATTTCTCCATACTTCTTGTGATCTGCCAAACCTTTTTTATCCAAAGATCTCGTATGGTAACTATACCGTCATCACTCATATCATATCCAAAAATCAGATAATCCACATCGAGCATATACGGCTTATCAATAATTTCTTCCTCATACATACGAAAATCGGCTATATCAAATCCTGGGCTTGCCGAACGGTTAAACGCTTTGACTTCCAATAGGTTCTTTGTCCTATCGTCAGGATTTAAAAAGAAATCAGGCGGCATTTGCGTATTCTCTGAAGGGGCATATTCTATACTCCTTTTATCAAGCCAACCTTGCAACCATTCTTGTATAATGTTCCCGACAACATCTTTTTGCTTAACAATTATATCTACATCACCAAGGAAAAACTTGATTTGTCCTTGTAACTCAAGTATTTTATCCTCTTGTACCAGCTTGTCATAGACTTCCTGAGCTGATAATCTCATATTTATACCCCCTCTGCGGTCAGTAACCTGTCAGCAACTGCTTTTATAACACTTACAACTACGGTATTTCCAAGCAAATCATAACCGTCCTGCATTGACACATCAAACTTTATATCGTCAGGATATCCGAACAGTCGCAGACCTTCACGAAGTGTCAACGTTCGGATACCATTTCCGTCTGGAACGAATAAGTGCTGCATATCCATAGCAACAAGTGTCGGAGCTATACCGTTCGGATCAAGTACCTTGTTGACCTCAAAAGACATCTTGCCTGATACGATATTGTAGCCGAGCGGAAGCGTTTCGTCCTGCACTCTCCTACTTCCAACCTTCTTTTTCGGGTGTTCGAGCTTCAAATATCCGAGCTTTACAAGGTTATTGAGCATTTTCTTAAGATTCGGGTGCTTATAGAACGTGCGTATCTGCTTGATTGTCAGAGGCATTCCGTCCATCCAGTCGATACCAAACTCAGCAGCCCACTTCTTCTTACGCCTCTGTTTGAGCATTTCGTTAAGCAGATCCTTTTCATTGGCGGAAATCTCTCCTTTATAGTCAATATCCCAACTATGGATATTATCGGAGCCGCCTCGCTTATCCTTGACAGATTTACCTTTCAGCTCCTCGACTGTGAAATGACTAAGCAGGAGCTTCACAAAAGCACTCTCCGAAACAGGCTTTCCTTCTTCCAAAACATCGGAAAGTGTTGAGTGCTTTTCCTCAAAGCCCGTCAGATCGGGAGCAACTTTGTATGTACCAACTATGTAAATACGCTTACGCTCCTGTGGAACTCCGAAATTGGCGGCATTCAGTACACGCCAACTCACTTTATACCCCAAATCATCAAGGGTATTAAGTATCACTTGCAAAGTGCGTCCTATCGTATCCGAACTGTTCTGCTTGTCGTGATTGACAAGCCCCTCGACGTTTTCTAAGATAAAGCCCTTTGGGCGTTTATCTTTCAGAATACGGGCGACATCGAAGAAGAGTGTTCCCCTTGCATCCTCGAAGCCGAGCCTTTTTCCTGCCGATGAGAACGCTTGACAGGGAAATCCTGCGAGCAGAAAGTCAAAATCGGGGATCTCTGATGTCTGTATCTTTGTAATATCACCATTTATATCCTCGTCAGGATGGTTCTGTTTCAGAACATCCACCGCATATGGCTTTATTTCTGAGGTAAACACACACTGTGTAGGAAGTCCCCGATCAGCACAGGCAAGTTCAAATCCCTTACGAATACCACCTATCCCTGCAAACAGGTCTATAAAACGTATGGCTTCAATATGATTATCCATTACTTTCTCCCCGCTATCCGGTCACCGAGCTTGCTCTCACCCCAGACAAACCGCATAGAATGAACTTTTTCCCTATGGAAAAACTACTTTTTTCCGCAGGGCAGATCCGCTTTTTACCATAGGGAAAGACACTACTATAATAAATATATAATATAAATGTTTTATCTTCTTCGGAGGAAGAGGATCGCAGAAAAAGAAAAAAACACACCCTTTGTAAAAAATGATGTGCCATATCCTGTGTTTTTTTCAGAAAACCTCTTGACAAGTCAATGAAAAAGTTGTATACTATGAAATGTACATAGCCTGTAAAAAGGAAATGTACAACTTCCACACAGAATTTTTCGTTTGGCGACGAAAAATTCTGCATAATCAGAACAGATAGCGAAAATATCTGAGCGACTTAGTGAAAGTTGATTAATTCCTGTTGACTCTATTATACAGGATTTTAATAGATTTGTCAAGTCCTTTTTGGTATCTGTATCTGATTTTTAACGGATGATCGTTACAGACGCTAAAAGGGATTTGATTATTTAGTACAAGGCTAAGATTGACTTGCAGGGCAGGGTAATCGCTGTTACCGCCGCCGAGCAAGAAATTTTGGTTGCGGAGGCAGGATTTGAACCTACGACCTTCGGGTTATGAGAAAGACTATCGTAGAGAATAAGTCCAGAACCGGCATATATAATATAATAAATCCATTTATGAATAGCGAGTAACGACACACTAAAGTCGTTACTCGCTTATTTTATTATACGGGGGTGAACTTAAGATGAGTTGTGTGGCGGATGTAGCATCGAAGCTGAAAGAAGACGGCAACCGCAGCTGGAATTACTACCTCGCAGGCGTGATAGGTCAGAAGCCTGCTATGGTGTTCAGCTCACTCGTTCTGAAAGCTAAGTACTACGAAGAGCATCAGATGCTGGACAGCGACGGGTGGTTCTACTGCACGATTGAGGATCTCTATGACAGTACTATGTTTAAGTACAAAAGTCAAGCCGCTGCTATCAAGAAACTGATCGCTCTTGGTCTCATCGAATTCAAGACCGAGGGGCTGTTTAATAAACGGTTTTTCCGAATAGTAGCCGAGGGAATTGATGATATTTTGGCTAAGGGTAAGTCTATGGGCAAGTCTATACTTAAGAATATAGGCGATGAAGTGAAAGAGTGCATTGAGCAGATAAAAAGCGAGCTGTGCAGCAACGATGATAAAGCTGAAAAAGCCGAAGAGCCGCAAGAGAATACGAACGATTCTGCTAACGAACTGTCATATAAGATAGACCGCAGGACACTCAGACAGCAGCTTGATAGTATGTGTCCGTGCGACGACAGCGACGACGGGTATTTTGTCAAGAAGTGCCTTGACAGCGTTGCCAAGATACTTATCAAGGGGAAAGTCAACAGGCAGAGGGCGAACATCTACTCAATGATCGATACTCTCAATCGGGCACACAAGGAAGAGGGATTGTATCAGTTCTTCCTTAAGCTGTCCTATGAATGGACGGATAAGGTAAATCTGCCAAACATCCATTATATGAACGCATACTTTGATACGTTTGTATATAATTATATCGATTCATACGATGTAAGGAAGCTAAAAGGTAAGAATACCGACAGCGGAGCATATTCACCTGATGAACTTGATAAATGGCTTATGAGAGAATATACAGATTGAGGTGCATATCAATGTCAATCGACAGGGATGCAATCGTTCTTGTAGGTCTCAAATATTAGGTTAGGATTGTCATAGTAGAAGCTGCTGTTGTAGTCTTCGATGAGAGCGACCATACCTGAACTATATACGTTGATAAGTGCGGTAACAAGATCGATATGCTCAGATTCAGATACCGCCTTGACAAGTCTTTTGTAGACCTTTCCAATGTCCCAGTGAGTTGGTACGCTGTATTTGCATTCACCAACATTATCAAAAGTCCCTTCACTGATGCGGCACTCATCTATGAAAGTGTCTGCTACAGCTTCAATGTTGTCGCTGTGATAGACTTCTGCAAGAGAAAGAATTTTTGAGATGTTGTCCCTGCCTATTTTTTCAACTATGAGTGACGGCGAGTTATGAGTCCTCCGAGATATGTATTCAATAAGGCTGCAAGTGTAAAAAAGGTCATTGTATATTTTCTCTTCACGTCCGTTCATCATACAGCACTCTCCGATCTTATGAACGACAGACATTTAAGAGCCTGTTCCGTGCAGAAATTTATCTGATGAGTGGGATACTTGAATTTGGCAAGCACCCAGAATTGTTCTCTGGTAATGATGCCGTCAACATAATCTGAAACATAATTGTATATCTGATCGTTAGCCATTGCACCTATCACAAT
>JAFUUG010000529.1 GCA_017483905.1 Bacillota bacterium | reverse complement strand
TTTTTTCAATGAGTTCATTAAGCATTATTGGAGTAAGTGTATCGAAGTTTTGATATTTTTCGATAAGTGCCAAAAATTTATTTATATCTTTACTTTTGCTCTTATATGTATTCAGCTTGCTCTCCAAATCGTCTTTTTGCTTGTTCAGTTCCGTTTGTTCTTCGCTGTATCGACTGTCAAGCATTTTGTATCTGTCATCAGGGAGTTTTTCAAGAATATAGTCCTCATATATTCGGCAAATCAGTTTTTCAAGTTCTTCTATTCTCTCTGTGACTGCGGACAGTTTCTTTTGTATGCTCTTTATATCCTCGCTGCGTTGTGTTTCTTGTGTATCTGAAATCGCCGACAGGAATTTTTCTTTGTCGCTCTCCGCAAAATCGGTTATTGCCTTTAACATTTCGGTTATAAGAATAGTTACATTTTCGCCTTTTATACGATGTGCATCTTTGCAATATTCCTCTTTTTTTCTTACTCCGCTGTACTTTGAGCATACAAAATATGGCTCTCGTTTTCCGTTGTTGTTTCTATGCACATACATTACCGAACCGCAGTCAGAACAAAACATTAGTCCCGATAAAGGGTGTACCTTTCCCCAACCGTCAGGGTATCGTCTTATAGCACCTCTCAAACGCTGCACATTATCAAATGTTTCTTGGTCGATAATTGGTGGCTGTGTGTTCTCAAATACTGTCCAATTATCCTCACTCACATAATGGCTCTTTTTATCCTTGAAGTGCTTTCTTGTCTTGAAATTTACGGTATGCCCCAAATATTCTCTTTTTTTAAGCATACTTGCAATAGTGGATGATGACCAGCGATATTTATTTCCGTCTTTACTTCGCCAATTCAGACCCATACCGATTTTTGCAAGGTGTACAGCAGGAATTTCAACTTTGTCGCTTTCAAGTATCCTTGCGATCTGATATGCTCCTTTGCCTTGCAAGACGAGATTGAATATTCTTCGCACGACTTCTGCCGCCTCCTCGTCGATTATCCAACTGTTTTTATCATCGGGAGATTTCTTGTATCCATACGGCGGACAGCTTGAAATATGCTTGCCCGATTTACCTTTTGCTTGAAATACCGACTTTATCTTTTTACTTGTATCTCTTGCGTACCACTCATTCATTATATTTCTGAACGGTGTAAAATCATCATCACCCGAAAAGCTGTCTACATTGTCATTTATTGCGATAAGCTGTACTTCTCTTTGCCGCAGAAGTTCCATTATCTGACCGACTTTGAGATAATCTCGCCCTAATCGGCTCATATCCTTAACGATTATCGCACATACTTTGCCCTCGTTCACTAAGTTCATCATAGCCATAAAGCTCGGTCTGTCAAACCTCGTTCCCGATACTCCGTCATCAGTAAAGTGCATTACATTTTTGTAGCCGTTGTGTTCTGCATACTCAATCAATATGCGTTTCTGATTTTGTATGCTGTTTGATTCGCCCTGTAAATCATCATCTCTCGAAAGTCGCTCATAAAGGGCGGTTATTCGTGCTTTTTGATTCATTCAACATCACCTCCTCACCAAAAAACATTTACTTGTTGAATAAATCCCTTATATAATATATCCCCAGCAGCCAATTTATATTTTTTGTATTGCGAAAGTGCAAAGTGGTTTGGCTGCGGTTTTTTTATTTCTCTGTCGGGTGTTATCTCGACTTTATATTTTTTGCAAAATTCCTCTGTACCAATTTCAAGTTCCTCAAAGGGATAGTCAACAACATTCATAAAGGCTTCGTAATTTTCTCTCACTTCCATTGCAGTTCTCATTTTAAGAAGTGAAGCAAAATTGTGTTCTTCATCGGGCAATTCGTATATTATGTAGCCTATCAAAGCCATATACAAAAGTCTTTCGCTGTTTTCCCAGAATTGATCTGCCGACTTTTC
>JAFUUG010000528.1 GCA_017483905.1 Bacillota bacterium | reverse complement strand
ATGATGCAGTTTTCAAACCGGTTTGGATACTTTTTGATAAATGATATTTTTATATGCTATGAGAAATTAGTTGATTTTTTATAAACTGCATGTTATAATACATTATGATGACAGTTGAATTTTTTTGGTATCTGTATGGGTTTGCAAGATTATTAAAACTGTGGCTTTGCAAAACTTCAAAAGAACGAAAATGAGGAATATAAGCAGTTGTACAGGAAGATAAAGCATAAATTCACAAAGAGGTATTTTTAATGAAAACAAAATCTGTAAGATATTGGATAAGAGATGAAATAGAAGATATTATTAAAGAAAATAATATTAATAGAAATAGATTTTATGAATAGTCAAAGCTCAGATATGAGAATATTATTGAAAAATTTGCCGATAATTTTGTAAACCAAAGCAAAGTACACAGGGTTGATTTACGATACAACTGGCTTGATTTGAAAAAAAGCTTACAAAGGTCTGAATCTATCATTGAATATAATATACATTGGGGCGACTTTTTGACAAAAGTCAGAAAAATTATACCGAAAACAAATGATGATAAATTCTATATGATATTATCTGAAGGCTGGGTATATGAAGGTTGTTTGGGTGAAATATTTGCGGTACTTAATGAAACTACCGGGCTATTGGAAGACTTTTATATTGTATCAAGAAAATTTGATTGGTTTGTTTGTTACTGTTCTGACGGCGATGCGGCGGTGTTGTATAGTAAGACCTGAATAATCAGTTAATTCTTTTAAGTTGAAGTAAATGAAAAAGTATAAGTAGTTATGTTGTTTGCGATATTTTTATCAGAGGATGGTACATATGATAGATATAAAACAATGTGCAGAATTGTTAGCAGATAAAATTCCCGGGGCAGCACAAATATATAAAGAACATCTTAATGATTATAACGAAATAAATCTTCATATTTTGGTAGGGGATATTATTAATGAGCCATTGACAAAACTTTTGGGAGAGAATAAACAAAGAGATCTGATCAAAATTTATTGTGATACCATTGAAAGAATGTGGCGTTATGGCGATGAATATGTAAAAAATGTTGTTGATGTTACAATTCTTGAATATATATCAGGACGTGATGAGGAATGGCAGATTTTTGGTAGTTATGTTACAGACGGTTTTAAAAATTATATAAACAAAGAATATGTACCTTTTTTTCGTAGTTATTTTAAAATAGTGCCATTTGAAATATTTCTGTAAATTAGGTTTCTATGATAATAGTTTTTAATAATCGGGGCGGTTAAACATTTTTTTGTTTAACCGCCTCATTGTAATTTTGCCACAGTTCCTGAATTTTTTTAAATTATATGTTGTCTGTCGAGATTTCTGAGTTGTATCGCCTCGGCAACATGACGCACATTTATTATCTCACTTGCATCAAGATCGGCAATAGTCCTTGCGATTTTCAGTATTTTATGATATGCTCTCATACTTAGACTGAATTTTTCAAAAGCTGTTTTGAGCATATTCCTTTCAGCATTTCCGAGTACGCAGTATTTATCTACCTGTGAAGAAGAAAGCTGTGAATTGAAATATATCGGTTCATCTTTATATCGCCTCTGCTGTATTTTGTGAGCCTTGACTACCCGTTCTCTTATCTGTGCCGAGCTCTCTGCCTTTGCACTGTATGCAAGATCATTGTAATTTACAGCCGCTGCCTCACATTGTATATCTATACGATCAAGCAGAGGTCCCGATATTTTACCTATGTATCTGTTTATTTCATTTTCCGTACATCTGCATTTATCCGAATATCCGTGAAATCCGCATGGACATGGATTGCATGATGCCACAAGCATAAGATTTGACGGGAAAGTCATAGTACCGTTTACCCTTGATATAGTAACTTCGTTATCCTCAAGAGGCTGCCTTAATTCTTCCAGTACATTTCTCTGAAATTCGGGAAGTTCATCGAGAAACAGAACCCCGTTATGAGCAAGACTGACTTCGCCCGGTCTTGGTATCCTTCCGCCGCCTACCATAGCGGAATTTGATATCGTATGATGCGGCGAGCGAAACGGTCTTTCTGTTATCAGAGAAGTATTGTTTTTAAGAAGTCCCGCTACACTATGTATTTTCGTTATTTCTATACTTTCCTCGAACGTAAGGTCGGGAAGTATAGAGGGCAGTCTTCTTGCCATCATAGTTTTGCCCGAACCCGGCGGTCCAACCATTATAAGATTGTGCATTCCCGCTGCTGCTATCTCAAATGCACGTTTTACATTTTCCTGACCCTTTACATCGGAAAAATCAAGAAAATCAGATGACCTTATCGAAAACAGCTTTGCAATATCCACCTTTGTCGGGGTGATAGACGGTTTTTTGAGATGGGAAATAAGATTTGACAAAGTATCTGCACCTATAACTTCCATTTCCTCTACCAGTGCCGCCTCCTGTGCATTGTCAGCAGGTACGATACATTTTTTGTAATTTTGTTCCTTTGCACTGTGTATTATTGACAAAACACCGTTTACGGGTTTTATCGTTCCGTCTAATGATAATTCTCCGACAACTACCGTATCTTTTATACTTTCCGACGGTATTTCATCTATACACATAAGGATCGCAAGTGCAATGGGCAAATCGAAGTAAACGCCTTCTTTGCGGATATTTGCAGGGGCAAGATTGATCGTTATTCTTTTTACGGGAAATTCTATCCCCGAATTTTTTATTGCTGTCCTTACACGTTCTTTTGACTCTTTAACGGCAGAATCGGGAAGTCCGACTATATCGAAAGCTGGCAGACCTCTTCCGAGATCGGCTTCAACATCTACAATGAATCCGTCTATCCCGACAAGAGAAGACGAAAGAACCTTTGATATCAATAATATCACTTCCTTATATTTTCTTATGTTCGCATATCGAATGTTATGTTTTTTATTTTGTTTTCAAGTGAAGAATCAAGTACACTCTCATCATCTGTGAGTGTAAACGGGGTATCGAGTGTTTTGAATGAACAGCCGGATAATTTAAGACTGTAATCGTTAAGATAATCCGTCAGCTTGTCTATATTTGATTTTATCAGCATTTCAATATCATTATTTTCAATACGGAACTGGCAGTTCACATCGGAATTTTTTTTCTGTATATATACTTCTAAATGACCTAAGAAAGCAAGATCGAGAGAAAGAAGTGCATTTGCCGATTTTCCGTTTGCTTTGCGGCGATTTTTCTTATTTGTGAACACATACAGATCGGCTGTAGTTTCCGTATTGTTTATCGTTACGGGTATTTGCAAAAGCTGTGTGTGTTTAAGAGCAGACATAAAGTCTATATTCTCACGGACAGAATCTATATTTTTCGATATTTGTTCACCTTGTGGTGTATTGCTTTCGTCAAGAATTTTTTTTGCAGAAGATAGATTGTCATTAAGTTTAGAAAAAAAATCGTTTACGTTATCAGAAGAAATATCTTTCGGTCTCAGGGAAAATGATTTTGCTCTGTGAGATGCTTCTTTTCCGGCAGCTTCTTCTATATTATTTTCAATCAACGAAGGATCTTTGAAATTTTTGAGAATAGATCCATTTTCGAGTATCTCGTCTTCTTTGGCTATATTAGAAAGAAGATTTTTCCCATCGGTATTTTCCTGCACTTCTTTTACGTTTTGCAGATTTTGTGTTTCGTTTTCCGTAACTTCCAAGCCTTCTTTCGCAAAAGGAAAAAGTGAAAGCAGCTTATCCTTTAACGGTGTATCGGGTAAGGAGCCTATATTTTCCATAAGTGTGTCAAGCTGCGAAGAAAGCTCTGTCTGATGATTTACATAAGAATCAAGCTGCATGACAGTCTTTGAGGTCAACGGAATTGAGTTATTCATAAAGAATAATGCCTTCTCGGGAGAATTACCGTTCATTATCATAGAACGGTTCAATAATGAAAAGTTTTCTTTTGTTATCGGAAATTCATTTTGCAAAAGAATATTTGCTATATTCACATTTTCGGGAGAAGTCTTTATCCCGAGGGTATTGAGTGCTTGTGTAAGTGCCGAATTTGCTATGCTGTCGGAAAGATTTGAATTTTCCGCAAGGGATGCGATTATATTTCCGTTTTGATCGGAAGATAAATTAAATTCCGCTTCAAGCCCGATAGAAAGATTTTTTATATTTGCGGCTTTGGCAAAAATGTCGCTTCCGTTTGGAAGAGCCAGCGTCAATTCATCCCTTATAAGATTCGCAACGGTAGCTTTTACAAGATCAGGCAGTGCATCCGGCAACAGGGCAGCCTGTCTGATATCGGAGGATATGGCAGAAGTATCTTTTGGTATATTAGTCTGTATGTTCGTCATATTACCGGCATACAATGAAGAATTAATTTCCATATGATCACCTTACAATCACTTTTCATATATTAGTTACTCTTTTTCCATTATAACATAAAAATATAACATAAAAAAGAAAAATAATTTGTTTTGATTTATAAATTTTTTATCTATTTACATTATCGGATTTTTGTAATAATATTAAACTATATAAAAAATGTAATAAAATAAATTAAGGAGTGAGTTTATGGTATATTTTATCATCATAATCTCAGAAATATTTCTCGACGGTTTTACAAAATACATAATAAACAAAAAAATAAGACTTTATGAACAAAAAACGGTAATAAAAAATTTTTTCTATCTCACAAATGTAAAAAATGAAGGGGCAGCTCTCGGTTATATGAAAGAACATCCCAAAAGGCTCATTATAATAGTATCCGCTATGCTTGCGGTATTGTTTGTCGTACTTTGCATAATGATAAATATCGAAGGATATGAAGAATACCGATTCCTGCTTGCTGTACTGATAGGCGGAGGAGCAGGCAATCTTGCTGACAGGCTGAAAAACGGATGTGTTACCGATTTTATATACATAAAATATAAAAAACTTCCTATTTTTAATCTTGCAGACCTTTTTATTTTCACTACTCCGATAATTACGATAGGATGTCTTTTTGTCTGAAATCAAACAAAAATATCATAATATGCCATTATATTTTGATTTATGCTGCATAAATTTTAAAAAATTTTCAAATAGGTCTTGTATATTTTGCATAAAAATTATATAATGGATATATAAGGCAATGCCGCATATTTTTCGGTACTGCATAATTTCAATTAAAAGGGAGGAATTATACTAGGGATTGTATGGCAGCTTATAAAGCATGGCTTGAAGATGAGTACTT
>JAFUUG010000527.1 GCA_017483905.1 Bacillota bacterium | reverse complement strand
GTTGCCACCTTAGGAGAAGGCACAAGTATCCTCTCTTCATTCTCGTTAGGTGCTTCCACACCGCCGTTAAAGAAGAACGTAACGTGAGCATATTTTTCCGTTTCCGCAATACGAGCCTGTTTAAGACCGAGTTTTGCAATATATTCACCCAGCGTATTTTCGATCGTTTCTTTCTTGAATGCGACCTCCTTATTAGGTATCGTCACATCATAATCTGTAAAGCATACATACTTGACTTTAAAGAAATCTCTTTCAAATCCGCTGAATTTATCATCACAGAATACTCTTGTTATCTCTCTTGCCCTGTCGGGTCTGAAATTAAAGAATATTATCGAATCGTTTTCATTTACCGTAGCCGTAGGTTCATCACCGTTCATAATAACGGTAGGAACGACAAATTCATCATAGACTTCCTGTGCATAGGAATTTTTCATACATTCCTCCGCACTGTCAGCCTTGTCGCCCTTGCCGTAGGTTATAGCCTCGTAAGCCTTTTCAACTCTGTCCCAACGGTTATCTCTATCCATTGCATAATATCTTCCGCTTATTGTAGCGATCTTTCCGACACCTATCTCAGCCATTTTCTTTTCAAGTGCCGCAATAAAATCCTTTCCCGATGCGGGAGGAGTATCACGTCCGTCAAGAAAAGCGTGGACATAGACCTTTTCAAGACCGTTCATCTTAGCCAGTTTAAGAAGTCCGTATAAATGTGTATTGTGACTGTGAACGCCGCCGTCAGATAAAAGACCGAACAAATGAAGAGATGAGCCATATTTTTTACAGTTTTCGACAGCAGAGAGAAGTTCCTTGTTCTCAAAGAAATCTCCGTCCTCAATAGCCTTAGTTATTCTTGTCAATTCCTGATAAATTATTCTTCCCGCACCCATATTCAGATGCCCTACTTCCGAATTGCCCATCTGCCCGTCGGGAAGACCTACCGCAAGACCGCTTGCATATCCCTTTGCATTCGGATAAGTTTTCATTATCTTGTCAATATTCGGAGTTTTAGCCTGTTTAATGGCATTTCCCTCTTCTTTTTCATTTATACCGAATCCGTCAAGTATCATCAATATCGTAGTTTTTTTATCCATTTTTGAAACTCCTTATTTGTAATTGACTATCTGTGCAAATTCCTCTTTAAGAGAAGCTCCGCCCACAAGACCGCCGTCAATATCAGCCTGAGCAAATAACTGCGCCGCATTCTTTCCGTTTACACTTCCGCCGTACAGAATTATTATCTCATCTGCTGTTTTTTCGTCATATATTTCCTTTATTATATTTCTTATAGCCCCGCAGACTTCTTCCGCCTGTTCCGCCGTTGCTGTCTTGCCCGTACCAATTGCCCATAACGGCTCATAAGCAATTACTATCTTCTTTGCATCGTCTTTTGATATGTCCTTAAAATCGGCACATACCTGACCTTTTACCACGTCAATAGCCTTTCCGCTTTCTCTTTCATCGAGATTTTCGCCAACACATACTATCGCCGTAATTTTCTTCTCGATAGCTTTTTTGAGCTTCTTATTTACAGTTTCATCAGTTTCGCCGTTGTAGGCTCTTCTTTCGGAATGACCGATAATAACATGGCTGACACCCGATTCAATAAGCATATCCGCAGATAATTCACCCGTAAATGCACCCTTGTCCTCATAGTGCATATTCTGCGCACCGACCATTATGTCAGTACCTTTAAGTTCTTCCACAACAGGAAGAATATCTATCGCAGGAACGCAGAATACCACATCGCTCTCTTTCGTATTTACCTTGTCTTTAAGCAGCTTGACAAGTTCAACAGCCTCTTTCGGAGTCTTGTTCATCTTCCAGTTGCCCGCTATCATTTTCTTTCTCATTACGACCACTCCTTATATATAATATTTCGGAGAGATATTCGCAGAACACCTCTCCGTTAAAGTTATAACCGATTATTTATCCTGAACCGCAGCAACGCCCGGAAGTTCCTTGCCTTCAAGGAATTCAAGCGAAGCACCTCCGCCTGTTGAAATATGGCTCATCTTATCGCCGAATCCGAGATTGTTTACAGCCGAAGCAGAATCACCGCCGCCGATTATAGTAGTTGCATCAATATTTGCAAGTGCAGCGGCAACAGCCTTAGTACCCTCTGCAAATACAGGAAGTTCAAATACACCCATAGGTCCGTTCCATACTACAGTCTTAGCTTCCTTTACAGCCTCCGCAAATAATTCTCTTGTCTTTTCGCCTATATCGAAACCTTCCCAGTCAGCAGGTATCTGATCTGCCGGAACAGTTTTCTTTTCCGTATCATTGCTGAATTCCTTGCCTACGACTATATCAACAGGGATAAGGAACTTAACGCCCTTTTCTTCGGCTTTTTTCATCATATCGTTAGCAAAGTCGATATTGCTTTCATCAAGTATAGACTTACCTACTTCATATCCCTTGGCTTTCATGAAAGTATAAGCCATGCCTCCGCCGATAATAAGCGTATCTACTTTTTCAAGTAAATTATTTATAACAGCGATCTTATCCTTTACCTTTGCACCGCCAAGTATAGCAACGAAAGGTCTTACAGGATTGTTTACGGCATTACCGAGATAGTTGATCTCTTTTTCCATAAGATAACCGACTGCCGATTCCTCAACGTAGTTTGTAACGCCGACTGTTGAACAGTGAGCTCTGTGAGAAGAGCCGAAAGCATCATTTACATATACATCGCAAAGGCTTGCAAGTTCTTTGCTGAATTCTTCACCGTTTTTAGTTTCTTCTTTTCTGAAACGTGTATTCTGTAAAAGAATAACATCTCCGTCTTTCATCTCGTTTACCGCTTTCTTTGCGTTATCGCCAACTACAGTATCATCAGCAGCAAATACAACGGTTTTTCCGAGTTTTTCGGATAATCTTTCAGCTACGGGAGCCAAAGAAAATTCTTCGCTTGGTTCTTTAGGCTTGCCAAGGTGAGAACAAAGAATGATTTTTCCGCCATCGTTCATCAATTTCTTGATGGTAGGAAGTGCGGCATTGATCCTGTTTTCATCTGTGATCTTTCCCTCCTGGATAGGTACGTTGAAATCACATCTTACAAGTACCTTCTTACCCTTAACATTAAGATCATCGACTGTTTTCTTGTTTAACATAAAATTTTCTCCTTTCGGGGATAATTCTCCCACAATATAGTATACATATTTTTTAACATTTTTGCAAGATATTTCTGATAATTATCACGACATACGCATGAAAGTTTCTATTTTCCATTTTAGCAGTATGTCAAATATTTTAAAGTTCCATTATCGCTTTAAAATATTTAGGCGTGTCTAAAGAAATAATATAACGCCTCTTCCTTAAAGACATTTTCTTTT
>JAFUUG010000526.1 GCA_017483905.1 Bacillota bacterium | reverse complement strand
TTCTATTGTGAGATAGCCGATGTTGAAATAACGGAAGAATTATTGCAGAATATCGAAGAAAAAATGAAAGATGCCGTAGATGCGCATCTGAGGTTTGAGAGAAAATATTTTGATATAGATACGGCAAAAGAGATATTTGCATATTACAGGTATCACGAGGACTTCACTTGCATAATGTGTCGCATCTATCACGCAAAGTCCGACCGCCATTGCACTTTGCGCATCATGGTATCCCATATCCGATGATATATACGCATCACAGCCTTTATCCTTCGCTCTCTTGAAATACTCATATTTGCAGCAGCTTCCCGTACCTATGCCTATTCTTTTCACCGTTCTGTTCAGATCGCCCGAAACAGCTAATTTATCAAGTTTTGTAATATCCTTTACCTTATTTATAAGTTCTGCGAATGTTATCTCCTTATCCATATCACCGACTTTACCAAGTCCCTCTCCGCTCTCATTTACGCTCTCGCAAAGATTGACCCTGTTTTTAAGTCCCAGCAGCTCGGCAAATGTATCGTTCGTGCCGCCCCTTGCGATATCGAGATTAGTATGCGCCGAATATACCGCAATATCATTCTTTATCAGCTTTATCAATCTTCTTCCGATAATCGAACCCGAATTTACATTTTTTATGCTTTTGAATATCATCGGGTGGTGCGTTATTATCATATCACACTTTTTTTCTATCGCCTCATCTATAACATCATCGCTTATATCAAGTGCCGCAAGGATACGCTCAACTTTATTTTCGTATATTCCGGTCATAAGTCCGACATTGTCCCAGTCCTCAGCCAGTTCCATCGGAGCAAATTCTTCCGTAAATCTTACTATATCTTCTACCTTGTAAGACACGCAGCCACCTCCCCGTATATCCTGTATTCGTTTTCTATTTCTTTTTTTCTTTTTAAAATGTGTTCTTCTTTTCTGTCTTTCATCGAATTTATCACATTTTTCATTTTACGCATTTCTTTTTCTATGTATGCACTTAAAACCTCATTTTTTTCATCTATCAGCTTTTTTCCGAATAAATATTCTCTCTCGCTGTATCTGTCCTCTTTTCCGTTTCTGCATACGATAATATTGTAATATTTGCCGTCCTCGGTGAACATATCTTCATTCTCTATCCTGAAAGATATATCATGTAAATATCTTCTCACCTTGTCAATATCTCTCTGCGGCTGCAACACAAGCTGAGAGGTATTTTTTATAATATCTGTTCGCTCCCTCATTATTTCCTTCATCAGCATACCGCCCATACCCGACATAATGACAGTATCAACATATTCGCCCTCACCGAGTATTTTCAAACCGTTCCCTACTCTTGTTTCTATTCTTTCCTCGCAGCCATTCCGTATTATATTTTTAGCTGCCTTCATTACCGAGCCTTTGCTTATATCCCCTGCGATCGCCCTTTTTATCACACCGTTTTTCACAAGATATATCGGTATGTAAGCATGATCTGTTCCTATATCGGCTATCAGATCACACTTTTCGACTTTCTCGGCAACTCTTCTCATTCTTTCCGATAACTGCATTATTTTCATACTCTTTTTCGCTGCCTTACTCAAGATAATCTTTCAGTTTTTTGCTGCGGCTCGGGTGTTTCAGTTTTCGCAGTGCCTTTGCCTCTATCTGTCTTATTCTCTCTCTCGTTACCTTGAATTCTTTTCCCACTTCTTCAAGCGTTCTTTGTCTGCCGTCTACAAGACCGAATCTCAGTCTTAATACTTTCTTTTCTCTGTCTGTAAGCGTATCGAGCACTTCCATAAGCTGTTCTTTCAGAAGTGAGAAAGCCGCTGCTTCCGCAGGAGCCGGAATATCTTCATCAGGTATGAAATCACCGAGATGACTGTCCTCTTCCTCGCCTATCGGGGTTTCGAGAGAAACAGGTTCCTGAGCTATCTTCCTGATCTCCCTCACCTTTTCAACAGGCATCTGCATCTCTGCCGCAAGTTCTTCGTCGCTCGGTTCTCTTCCGAGTTCCTGCAAAAGCTGTCTTGATACTCTCAGAAGCTTATTTATCGTTTCCACCATATGCACGGGTATTCTTATAGTTCTCGCCTGGTCTGCAATAGCCCTTGTTATTGCCTGCCTTATCCACCAAGTTGCATAGGTACTGAATTTATATCCCATCTTGTAGTCAAATTTTTCAACAGCCTTTATAAGTCCGAGATTTCCCTCCTGAATAAGATCCAGAAAAAGCATACCTCTTCCGACATATCTTTTTGCAATACTTACCACAAGTCTGAGATTAGCTTCGGAAAGGCGTTTCTTTGCGTATTCATCGCCCTCTTCTATCCTTTTGGCAAGTTCCGTCTCTTCATCTGCGGAAAGAAGCGGAACTTTTCCTATCTCTTTCAGATACATTCTCACATGGTCGTCAATATTTATACCGCCCTCTGTCATGGAGAAGTCAAGCGAATTATCCGCATTATCCTCATTATCGAATTCCACGCTTCCCATGACTTCTATCCCTTGACTTTCAAGGTAGTCGTACACTTTATCTATCTGATCTGCCTGAAGATCGACATCTGCAAGATGATCCATTATTTCCTTGTATTCAAGTACACCTTGTTTTTTCTTTCCTATCGCAAGAAGTTCTTTCATTCTGGCAGTAAAAATACTTATGTTATCGTCCTTTTTATTTTTTTCACTTGCCTTTTTTTCTTCTTTAGTATTCAAAATATATCTTCCTTTCCCGAATTTATATATGCTCAAAGTTATATTTTTAGTGTGTCAAGATTCATTTCTAAGTGAAATATGCAGTTTTTCAAGATTATTTTTTTCTTTTATTATCTTCTGCACAGTTCCTATATCATCATTTCCCGCCAGTATACTTTCATAATATACCTTTTTTATCAGTTTTACCTGATCGTTGACAGCCTTTTCGCTCGATGCAATATCATTGAATTCATATCTCAGCATAAATATCTTTGATATCGTATTCTGTTCATCTATATTTTCAAAGCAGCTTACAAGTTCCGCAGGATATATCTCCTCTCCGCTTTTATATTTTTCCTTTATCATATCAAAAAGCTTTATATATATATCCTCCATTAATTCTTCTTTTTTTATATATTCTCTTAAATTATTATAAATATTCCTGTTTGTAGCCATTATATACAGTAAACTTTGCCTTGCATCATCAACTCCGGATATATTCGTTTTATACTTTTCTTTCATATATCTTTTCTGATTCATATTCAGAAGTGTATTGTCCGATAATTTTTTGACTTCATCTCCGATAGCCTCTTTTGAAACGCCCGACATTTTCGATGTTTCCTCTATATAGACTTCTCTTTCTATCTCGCTGTCAAAATTCTTTATCATCTTTGCCGCTTCTTTTGTAAAATCTATTTTTTGAGTCATATCACTCATATCATATTTTTTTTTCTTTGATTCTATCTGAAATAACACATAGCTCTTCGCCGTTTTCAATAGCTGTGCAAAAGCCTCTCTTCCGAATTTTTTCAGATATTCATCCGGATCTTTTGCATCTTTTACCTGTAACACCTTAGCCTTTATCCCGTTTTTTACAAGCACATTTATTGCGTTCAAAGCAGCTTTTGTTCCCGCTTCATCGCTGTCAAAAAGTATTATCACCGAGTTTGCATATTTTTTCAGTACCCCCGCATGATTATCGTTAAAAGCCGTACCAAGTGCGGCAACTGCATTGCAAAATCCGTTCTGATACAGGCTTATAACGTCCATGTACCCCTCTACAAGTATAAACTCTTTCATTCCCGATGCCCTTGCATAATTGATACTGTAGAGATTATAGCTTTTGCTGAATATCGGAGTTTCGGGAGAATTCAGGTACTTCGCTGTTTTTTTGCCCTCTTCGAGAGTTCTTCCGCCAAATGCGACTATCCGCCCTCTTATGTCAAATATCGGAAACATAACTCTGTCGTAGAACTTATCTCTGAATCCTCCGTTCTTATCCGGAACCACCAGCCCGCTTTTTTCAATTATATCATCTTCATACCCCTCTTTTTTCAGAAAGTTGTATATATCGTTTTTCCCCTCAGCATATCCAATCCCGTATTTATTCCTGACGGCTTTTATTATTTCTCTGCCGTCTAAATACCTCCTTGCGTGAGCGCCCATATCCGAATTAAGATTATCGTAGAAATGTCTTGCAGCCTTTTTGTGTATCTCGTATAAAATATCCTTTACTCTTACCTTCTCGGCATAATCTCTTTCGTAATTTTCTTCCGGAAGCTCGTAATGTATCCTGTCCGCAAGATATTTTATTGTTTCCACAAAGTCATAGTTTTCTTTCTGCATTACGAAACTTATCACATTTCCCGATGCTCCGCAGCCAAAGCAGTGATATAGCTGCTTATCCGCACTTACCGAAAATGACGGCGTACTTTCATTGTGAAAAGGGCATAATCCCATATATCTATCGCCGCTTTTACTGAGTCTTGTATATTTTCCTATTATATCTATTATATCGTTTCCCATGCGAATATCTTCTATCGTACTTTCGGAATAACGCATATATTTTCCCCCGATCTTTTATTTCATAATGTTCCCATATGACATTATTACCCATACTATTTAATTCGACATAAATTTTCTAAATCCTTTTTTACATTATAATGAAATCATTTTTGTTTTTTTTTACAAATATACGATTGATATATTTATCAAAAGCGAGTATAATAAAAATAAAAAATATAAAAAAATGAAATGTTATTTTTGACCTCGGAGGTGATTCTATGTCAAAATATCAATCTGATGAACTCTATGATGAAAGAAAGGAAAAAATAAGATCTTTTGTCAATTCTCCCGAATATAAGCCAATGAGAATATCCGACATCATGTATTTTTTTGAAGTTCCCTCTTCCGACCGTGATTTGTTCCATAATATGATAAATTCGCTTATCAATGAGGGAAAACTTATACTCACAAAAAAAGAAAAAGTAATGACACCCGATAAAATGAATATCATTCTCGGTACATTTATCGGCAATGCAAGAGGTTTTGGCTTTGTTCGCCGTGATGACCCTCTCTATGATGATATCTTCATCTCGCCCGACCTTACAAATGGTGCAATGCACAAGGATAGAGTATGGTGCGGGATAATAAATGAAGACGGCGGCAGAAGAGCCGAGGGCGAGATAGTAAAAGTCATTGAACGCAGTGTTTCAAATATCATCGGCACTTATGAACAGCTCAGGAATTTCGGTTTTGTCATTCCCGATGATAAAAAAACTATCTCCGATATTTTTATTTCAAAAGAAAACAGCAGAGGGGCTGTAAGCGGACATAAAGTCGTAGCAAAACTGATAAAGCCCCCCACCGCAAATAAAAATCCCGAGGGAAAGATCATCGAGATTCTCGGTCATGTAAATGACCCCGGTGTTGATATCCTCTCCATTATCCGCCGTTATGAGCTTCCCGTTGATTTCTCCGATGATATATACAAGTTTATTGAAAATATACCCGATGAAGTGACCCCCGAAGAAATCGAAGGAAGAAAAGACCTGCGTGATCTCCCTCTCGTCACTATTGACGGCGAAGATGCAAAGGATCTTGATGATGCCGTATATGTTGAGAAACTTCCAAACGGCAATTATTCCCTCAGCGTATGTATTGCCGATGTTTCTCATTATGTAACGGAAAATTCCCCTCTTGACAAAGAGGCTTATAAACGTGGAACAAGTGTCTATCTTGTAGACAGGGTCATTCCAATGCTCCCTCATAAGCTTTCAAATGGCATCTGTTCCCTCAATGCAGGCACAGACAGGCTTTCATTAAGCTGCATCATGGAAATAGATAAAAACGGAAACGCAGTATCTCACGAAATATGTAAATCCGTTATCAGAGTAGCCGAACGAATGAGTTATACCGTTGTCAATTCACTCCTTACAGAGGAAAACTCCCCTTATATCGAGCGATATAAGTCTCTTCTGCCTATGTTTGAAGCAATGGAAGAGCTGCGTAATATCCTCCTTACCAAGAGGATAAAACGGGGCTGCATAGAATTTGATTTTCCCGAAGCTAAGATAATTCTCGATAAAGACGGAAAGCCTGTAGACATCAGACCATATCCGAGAAATATCGCCACAAGTATTATCGAAGAATTTATGCTTGCCGCAAATGAGACCGTAGCCGAAGAATTTTTCTGGCTTGAACTTCCTTTTATCTATCGTTCTCATGAAGAACCCGATGAAGAGAAAATGGAAAAACTCTCCACCTTTATATCAAAGCTCGGTTATTCCCTCAAAGGCTCAAAATCCCACCCGAAAGCACTGCAAAAGCTTCTCGATAAATCGAAAAATACACCGGAAGATGTAATAATAAATCGTATAGTCCTCAGAAGTATGAAACAGGCAAGATATACCGCAAAAAACGAAAGCCATTTCGGGCTTGCCGCTAAGTATTACTGCCATTTCACCTCTCCTATCCGACGCTATCCCGATTTGCAGATACATCGTATTATCTCGGAGCATATCAGCGGAAAACTCAACGACAGCCGTATATCCTTCCTTGATAAAAAAATGCCCGAAACGGCATCGCAGTGTTCCGTTCGTGAGAGAGTAGCCGAATCAGCCGAGCGTGATACCGAGGATCTAAAGAAAGTTGAGTATATGTCAGGTAAAATAGGCGAGGAATTTGATGCAATTATCTCTCATCTGACCCCTTGGGGGCTGTATGTAGAACTTGAAAATACGGTTGAAGGTCTTGTTTCCCTCAAAACTCTTACCGATGACCGCTACATATACGAAGAAGACAACTTGCGTTATATCGGCGAGAGAACGCACAAAGTATATTCTATCGGCGATAAAGTAAGAGTAAAACTTGTAAATGCAAATCTCTCCGAGATGAACCTTGATTTTGAATTTGTACCCGATGTCGCTCTCTCCGAATAACAAGTAAAAAAACACCCCGTATCTTGCCGTATTTCGCAGATACAGGGTGTTTTTCCGTTTATATATCACTTTGATAGCTTATATCAACAATAGACCGTCTGTCTATATGCCGTCATAGCCTGAAAACATAACAACCGCCGTTGTAATGGTGAGGATATCCTATTTTACAGTATTTTTCAAGGGAAATTTTTTTATTTATAGTAAACGACAAAAGTACTTGTACTTTGGGCGTTTACTCGCACCGACTGCGTGCCGCAAAGCGGCTAACTACCTTATACGCAGTCGTGTGCATCCCCCGGAGGGTTATAGTAAGCGACATTTTTTAATGTCGCT
>JAFUUG010000525.1 GCA_017483905.1 Bacillota bacterium | reverse complement strand
TTTTGTTTTCTCAGTTAAAATTCCTGCCATATCTCATTCCTCCTATTTTTTATACATTTGTAATGTAACATTATTTACCTTAGCCGAATACCTCATTGTTTTGCGGTATACACTATCCTCATTCAGATCCTGTGCGAATGCTCTCCTAAATCCTATCCCGGACATCTTTTCATCAACATTCATACATATTTCCGAAACCGTCAAAGCCTTTTCCGCCCATACATCGACCTGAAAGGACACATCACTTATGACCTCACTTCCGCAATATCCACTATCCGAATTTTCAATTTCATAATAGCTTATCACAGGTAAATTTTTAAAGTCTTCGGGATAAAAATACACCGTTTCAACACCGCATTCAACCAATTTTTCATATACATCTCTTTTCAGATCTATCAACTAATCACTTCCTCAGAGCTTCTCTTATACCTTTTCTGATTGCCGCAGCAACGGTCTTTTGCACTCTTTCCCCCGTTTCCGCAACAGCAGGATATAACCAAGGATGCGGCTTTTGACCCATAGTGAAATAATAATCTTCTCCGTTATATTTATGCGTATGAGTGAAGCCATATCTCTTAGCTTCCGATTCGGTCAGATTATTTGCTTTAAATCCCCAGCCACCCTGATGATATACAAGACTGCCTGCAACTTCCGGCGGCAAATTACTCGGTTTATTCTTTTCTCCCACAGGACCCGTCCCGAACTCCGTATAAAAAGCCTGCGGCTTATTGCTGTATACAATGGCTGCCTTTTCACCGTCAATATCTGTAATTTTTATATCTATACTGTTATAAAGTTCACCTGTATTGCTGCTATTATTTTTGACATTTTCCTTCGCCTGTCTTTGCAAGACCTTTGCGCCTTGCACAAGAGCCTTTTCCATTATCTCCCCCGTCAAAGCCTCTTCAATAGCATCAAGCTGTTTAAGCACTCTGTCAAGACCTTTCAGACCGCTTTCCTCTGCCATATCCTCACCTCTTTTCAAGGTCAATGACGGTATGTGAAGTCCACTTTTTGACCCCGATAACAACATAATCAGGCTCATCATCAGCTCCGACCTCAACACACACACCGTCACTCTCTTTTATATCCATATCCGCTGTATATCCCACACGGATATTGTTTACCCTCTCTCCGTATATTTCCGCCGTAAGTTTGCTCGTAACAGGCTGAATATCTATCAGAACATCACGCCCGTTATCATATCCTGTTTCTGTTTCTCCGATACTGTTCTTCACACTTTCACGGCTCTTGACCCGATATGTCTTCATCAATTTTTTTCTCAAAAACGACACCGCCGACCCTCCCAAGTCTAAATGTATTCAACCTTTTCAGAATGTCACCCGGAACACCGTCAGAAGAAAAGCTAACCGACACACCGCCCTCCGAATGACTTGCAAATCCCTCACTTCCACTCTGATTATACATCACAACAGCGATATCGAGTTTTGTTCCCTCGAGTATTGCGGGAAGTACAGTCCTATTTGTATACCCGAGTATAAAGTTTTCCGACCTTTCGAGCATTATCTCAATTATCTCTTCATCATTCTCGCCCGTAAGTTTTGCAAATTTTTCATTTATCGTCATTGTTATCAGCAACCTTTTTCCCTGATTTCTTATCGGATCTCATGTTTTCTTTTTCTGCATTATCCGATTTTATATCTTTTTCCACAGCTTCTTTTTTGTCAACATAACGAAAGCCCTCTTTCAGGAGAGCTTCCGCTTTATCAACGCTGTCTACGATCCTTTCAACATTTTCTCTTATAAGTGTATACATCATATCACCTCCGATTTCTTACGGCTGATCTCCTTCCCATATACCACCGCCACCGCCTATATCCGGACGAGGTATTACAGGGTCAACGACCAATTCAGGGATTGGCAGTATCTTTTATATTCACATAGATACTGCCCGCCATATTGTCCTTTACCCATATATCATGATATCTTCTGTAGTCCATCTTCCAAGCATTTGCTGTCTGATTTTCATCAGGGCTGAATATTCTCATCTTATCCTGCTTACTTACCGCAATAGGCGCATTTTTATCAAGCACAATGAAATTTATATCTTTTCTTGTGCTTGCCTTTACATATCCGCCTGCTGTCTGCCCCGAAGTAGTACCGTCATAAACAGTGATTGCAGTATACATTCTTGTCTTTGGCATCGGTATAAGCACCACATCATCAATACTTTTAACTCTTGTATCAAGCCCGTTCTGACTGAATGTAACATCGCTTATCTTTCCGAATGCCTGTAATTCAATATCCGTAAGGGCATCATAATTGATATGGCATATAAGCCCACCCTCAAATCCATTCTCCCTTATCTTCTTTATAGCCTCTTTTATCTGCGCAAGTGTAGTCTGACTGCCCGGAGTATATCCATAAGTAACATTACCCGCCGCAATAGCTACCTGTGCAAGCTTGCTTATTCTGTAGGCATCTATCTCGGGATTTACATTCACCCTCTGGAACTCGCTCATTATCGTATTGGCTGTCAGAGTAAAATTAGTTTCATCAACGTCCATTGCATCTATCTGAAACATTCTGCCTCTGTCCTGTGTCATTGTTCTGTCCTCATATGCAAATGTTACAGACCCCTGAACATAGCCCGTATCTCTGTCATAATTACCTAATCCGTTAAGGCTCATTTTAGGTATCTTGACCGTATTGCCGCCGTTATATATCACCTGTCCGGCATTGCCTTCCATATACGCCGTTTTACATTCATGTGCTGCTATCTTGTCAAGCATTTTCTGAAACAATGCCGCATACTGTATATTATTCATTCCCATAATTCATTCCTCCTAATATCTTATTCCCATCTGCTCCTTAAAAAGTCTTTCAAGATCTGTTTCATTGCTTTCAGGAGCTTTTTTCATAGTTCCACCTTTTAATTTTTCATTTACACTTTTCTCGACTGCCGCAGTAAAAGCCTTTTCAACACTCTCAATACTTTTCTTGCATTCATCCGCATCGGCATAATTCAAGATATCCGCAAGCTCCGCAGGCAGATTCTTTTCTTTAAGCATTCCTGCCGCCTCTATCATAAGTTCACGCTTTGCAACTGCCTTTTCCCTTTCCGTCAATGCGTTCTCTCTCTTTTCTGCCTCATGCTTTGCCTTTTCCTCGGCATTCATTTTTGCAAGTTTTGCGGCTTCATTCTTAGCCTCTTCTATTTTGCTCTCCATTTCGGCTTTCATCTTGCCCTTTGCCGTTTCAAGTGCCTTTGATATTCTGCGGTCAAATTCACTCTGATACTCCGAATTGCCTTTAAGCATATCGTCAAATGTAACTGCTCCGGCACCGTTATCATTATTGACCCCGTTGTCGTTGCCGCCGTTTTCGTCAAAATAGTGTAAATTCATTTTCATAAAATATTCCTCCTGTCCCCGTTCGTTCTCTGCCCGAAAGGTTATAAATTTTTTGCATTAAAATAAAGCCTTTTATCGTCATGCCCGGGACGTATGAAAAACCGCCAAGACCTACTAAGCACCCACTCTCCAAAAGCACTTCCATTCGGTCATAGATTTTGCCGGCTGTATCAAACTCTCTCTATCCATATTTTTACTTCGGGAATATAATCAAAAGCCTCATCATTTTTCATATCAAATATGGAAGCTTTCGTGCTATCTGCTGAAAGACATAATTTTGTATTCCCCCTGCTGAAATAAAACAGTTCTAACGATTTACTGCGAACTTGCAGCGACCATATCGTATATTCATCATACCATTTTGTATCTCCCGTAAGTTCATCGCTGTCATAAGCAGTACTTGCAGTCAGTGGCAAACCGCATATTCCCTGAACATGAATACCGCCGTCACCGCTGTAATCATAACTCAGATTACCTATACTCAGCACAAATCTTTTCCCGTAATTATCTGAGTTAAAAAGAGGTGCGAATACTTTTACAAGTTCACTGTAATACGGTTCTTCACTAACTTGTGTAAGTCCGATGCTGCTTGCAAGATTATTCGATATCGTATCGAATCCCGATACGATACCTGTACTGTATTCATTATTTGATAATTTATAAAAGTTCCAAGATGTATTGTTTCTCAGCACATTATATTTGCCCATATTCAGCACATCTATATTGCTTCTTGCCTGTGCATCTGCCACCGCATACGACACATTACCATCACTTAAATACTTCATATTAGGCATAAGATCCCCCTCATTCATTTGTTATTATCTGATTAAAATGTACCCTGCCATTGTTTTTCAGGTAATTGAATACTCCTTTAAAAGAAGATAAGTCCGTATCGGGAGCTGACGAATAAAAGCTTATTTTCGATGATAATTCACTTTCATCAAAATCAAAATATATCTCAAAATCCTCTGCTATTGAACTGCTATTCCACATTGCCGTACCACAAAATGATAAATCAACAAAATTTAAAGGTGTATCACTGTCTTTCCTCATAATTTTTAATACCTTAAAATTAGGGAATACCATAGCACCGAATGACCCACTGCCGAAATTATCACTTGTGATTGCAACCACATTCGGCGGTATCACCATTTCCGTAAAATCATTGCATATTATTCCATTCGGTGTACCGCCAAAAATCGGATAAACATTTCCACCGTCATTAAGTCCTGTAAAACTGTTAGGAAGTCGTAACTTACTCACAGGCGGATAGCCGCTAATAAGTGCATCACTGCCCGTCCTTGAAAATGCCATATTATCGTGGAAATATATACTACAGCTGTTATTCGGTGCAGCTGCCCCAATTCCCGATATGGAACTTGAACCGCCCTTATCGTAGTAAAGTGAAAACACAAACTTATCAATATCCGTCACTTCCGCAGGGAACGTATAAGCCGTCTGCCCCCAACCGTATGACGAATCAAAAGTAATACTTGCCGGATCACCCGAAGTCATCAATTTTGCCGTCAATCCGATTGCTCTTGTATTATTCGTATCATATACATACCAATCGCTTACATCAGGCTCTTCACCTGCTCCGACCGTTATCACCGCCGCTGTACCTGCGAAAGTCGGTTGCGAAACAGTACCCGTAGCCGTTGCCGTACCCGAAACATCGGCTAATACCGTCACATCTTCCGCTGTCGGCAGTGTTCCCGCCAAAAATGTAATTGTTTCCGTGCTGCTGTCGTAAGATAAAGACGATAATGTCCCGACCGATGTAACTCTTGATACAGTCGCAGTTGTTTTATTCATTGTAACCGTGTTTGCATCACCGGTAAATGTCGGCTGTGATATTGTTCCCTGAGGAGTATATTCACCGCTTGCAGTGTCTTGAAATGCTAATTCTCCGAGCGAATCAATATTTTCTTGTATATTTTCAATATCTCCCCTTGCTTTTGCATCTTTTACGTTATATCCATTAAAACTTGAAAAATCTGCCATTTTATCACTCCTATTCTACTGTTATTGTCGCCGCCGTACCTGTGAAAGTCGGCTGCGAAACAGTCCCTTGCGGTGTATAATTAACACTTAATGTCATTTCATTGCCTGTAAATATAGGTGCAGTATTTACTTGGCACCCACCGCCTATCAAAATATTTTTATTTTCCGTTGTCGGTAGTGTCCCTGCATCAAATGTCAGTGATTCATTTTCGCTGTTATATGTAATCGTAGGCAGACTGCCTTTTACTGTTGTCATAATATAGTTCTTTGATGTAGGTATAAACTGCACTGTTGGCTTTGAT
>JAFUUG010000524.1 GCA_017483905.1 Bacillota bacterium | reverse complement strand
TCCTCAGCAGACACAACATAAGAGCGCCTCTTTCAAGCAACGGTTCGATAAACGAGATAGCAACACCTCATGAATGGTTCAAATGGACGGGAAAATCAAGTGAACTTTCGCTTAAAGGCGGTATTCTTGAAACGGAAATGGGACAATATTTCAGAAAATGGCTTGAAGACGAAGAGCTTATTCCCGAAAATTATATTCCTGCCGGGAATGAAACAAGATTTTACGCAAATTCAAAGCAGCGTACCCTTGCTACCGCACAATATTTTTCAAGCGGTATGCTCCCTGCGGCAAATGTAGATATCGAGCATTATGCCGAAATAGGAAATATGGACGAAACCTTCAATCCAAAACTCCATTTTATAAGCGATGATTATAAAACAGCCGCTTTGGAGCAGATAAACGAAATAAGCGGAGAAAAGGGCATAGTAAGTTCAACAGAAAAACTTGACTACGATCTTTTAAGCGACGTTATGGACTATAAGGATTCGCAGGGCTATAAGAGCGGAGAACTCAAAGATTTCAAGACAGACGATACCGAGATAATCCTCGAAGATGATAAAGAGCCGAATATGAAAGGTTCTCTTAAAACAGCCTGTCAGCTAAGTGATGCACTGGTACTTCAATATTACGAAGAACCCGATGCAAAAAAAGCCGCTTTCGGAAAAGACCTGACATATGCAGACTGGGCAAAGATTGCAAATATAGTGTCAACATACGGACACGTTTTGCAGTCTGCTCCGCTTATATCATTAAATATTGCCAATCCTCTTGTAAAAGAATTAAAAGGCGAACTTGACAATAATGAGCGTAAATTTTCATTCCTCTGCGGTCACGATGTAAATATAACAAGCGTTCTTTCATCGCTTGAAGCAGAAGATTATGAATTGCCTTATACCCTTGAAACAAAAGTACCTATCGGCAGCAAAGTCGTTTTTGAAAAATGGGTAGACAGCGAGGGTAAAGAGTATATGGCTATAGAGCTTGTATATCAGAGTACAGAGCAGTTAAGAAGCAATGCAATGCTTGGTCTTGACAATCCGCCTGTCATGTATCCTCTCTCTTTCAAAGGCATTGAGAAAAATGCAGACGGTCTTTATAATTTTGCTGATATCGATGCTCGTTTTGAAAAAGCTTTAGACGAATATAACAATATCAAAGAAAAATATTCCGGCAGCAATGAGCATAAAGCCGCTGCTTAATAAAATACACAACTTTTTTTGGAGGTCAATTATGAAATATCATTTAAGAAAATTTTTTATGGTAACCGGTGTAGCTGCAATGCTTACAATGACTGCCTGCAGCACAAGTGAAAGTGCAAAAAGCACACAGCAGCCGCAGCAGAATGCTGTAGAAGAAACAAAGCAGGAAGACACAACAGAAGCAGCAGCAGAAGCAGCGTCTGACAGTGCAGAGGAAAAATCGGAAGAAAAATCCTCCGATTCCAAAGCATCATTATCCCTCTGGACAGACGGAGCGCAGGCAAAAAAACAACTTACAGATTATATGGAATCGATCACAGACGAAAAAAGTTCAGACTTTATCCCTGTAAAAAACCGTATTGCCGTATTTGATTTAGACGGTACTCTTTTCTGCGAAACAGACCCTAACTACTTTGATTATACGCTTTTAGTACATCGTGTGCTTGAAGATGAGAACTACAAAGATAAAGCAACTGATTTTGAAAAAGAAACCGCAGAAAAGATAGTTAAACAAAACGAAACAGGCGAATCTTTCGAAGGTCTTGAAATAGATCACGGAAAATGTATAGCTTCGTCTTTCTCGGGAATGACTATGGAAGAATTCAGCAATTACATACAGGAGTTCAAAAAATCCCCTATGCCAAGCTATGAGGGCATGAACAGAGGAGACGGCTGGTATAAGCCTATGCTTGAGATAGTTGACTATTTAAAGGCTAATGATTTTACCGTATATATCGTAAGCGGAACAGACCGTTTTATCGTAAGAAGCTTAATGGAAAACTCCCCACTTGACGATATTCCAAAATCACAGATAATAGGTTCCGATGAAACCGTAACCGCAACACATCAGGGTGATAAAGATAATCTCAACTATGTATATCAGACTGATGACGATCTCGTTCTCGGCGGAGAATTCATTATAAAGAACCTCAAAATGAATAAGGTTGCCGTAATAGCACAGGAGATCGGCGAACAGCCTGTTCTTTCATTCGGAAACAGCACAGGCGATTCAAGTATGGCAGAATATACGATAACCGATAATAAATACAAGAGCCTTGCATTTATGCTTTGCTGCGATGATCTTGAAAGAGAAAACGGAAATACCAAAAAGGCAGACAAAATGTTTTCTCTTTGCGAAGAAAATAACTGGGTACCTATTTCCATGAAAAATGACTGGTCAACAATATACGGCGATGGCGTAACAAAAAAATGATCCACTGCAATAAAAGAAACCGGTAAATATACTCGAAATCGGAAAATATTTCCGATTTCGAGTGTGCCGGCTGCGTGCCGCAAAGCGGCTATTTACTTTATCGCAGCCGTGTACATAAAGTTATACTGAGTGAGCAAATTTATTTTGCTCACCAGTATAATTCAAAACGGAAAAATAGCTTTGACTTTGGCATAAAAAGTCAAACGCTGCTTTTCCGTTTTTTATAGTAAACGACATTAAAAAATGTCGTTTACTATAACCCTACGGGGTATGCACACGGCTGCGTACAAGGTAGTTAGCCGCTTTGCGGCACGCAGCCGGCGCGAGTAAACGAGCAAAAGTATAAATACTTTTGTCG
>JAFUUG010000523.1 GCA_017483905.1 Bacillota bacterium | reverse complement strand
TGCGGAGGATATAAAATGAACTGGTTTTATGAACAGCCTGTAAAGATTTTTTTCGGAAACAATGCAAAAATTATTGAACTTGCAGGCGGAAGAAAAACGCTGCTTGTGACGAGCAATTATTTTGTCAAAAGCGGAATAGCACAAGATCTGAGCAAGAAACTCGGAAATTGCTATATATATTCAAATGTTTCGCCGAATCCCGATGTATCGGAAGTAAATGAATGTGCAAAAATACTCAGAGAAAATAATATAGAATGTATTGCGGCACTTGGCGGCGGAAGTGTTATAGACCTTGCAAAAGCCGCATCTATCATGGCAGATGATATAAGCGAATATATGAACGGGAAAAAGGTCGATAAGGCGGCACTTCCTGTTATAGCAATTCCCACAACGGCCGGAACGGGAAGTGAAGTTACCTGCGTTTCAGTCATATCGGACAGGAAAACAGGAAGAAAACTTCCTATAGTTTCCGAAAAATTTTATCCCGAATATGCAGTCATAGACCCTGGATTTACATATTCATTGCCGAAAAAAATAACTGCATCATCGGGAATAGATGTGCTTTGTCACGCTGTTGAGGGGTACTGGAGCATAAATCATCAGCCGATATGCGATTCTCTTGCGTATCATGCGGCAGAGCTTGTATTTGAATATCTGCCGAGGGCATATAAAAACGGGAATGATAAAGAGGCAAGAGAGAAAATGACGGAGGCATCTGTAATTGCGGGACTTAGCTTTACGCTCCCTAAAACAAGTGCACCGCATGCCTGCTCGTTTCCGCTTACATCGATCTACGGTATACCTCACGGCGAAGCCTGTGCACTTACTCTCGATCATTTTATAAAGATAAATAAAGAGGATATACGAACAAGAAAATTTGCCGAAAAACTTGGATTTTCAGATACAGATGAACTTGCGGAAAAAGTTTATGAACTGAAAAGAGAGACAGGACTGCGGACAGGTTTAAAAGATTTTCATTTAAGTGATGATGATATAAAAGATCTTGTGGAAAAAAGTCATCACCCAAATATGAAAAATAATCCGATAGAGATAACGGATAAGATATTATTTGAATTGTATAATGAGTTAAAGGAGAGATAAAAATGTCGGAACTGACAAGAGAACAAGTTCTTGAATATGACAAAAAATATAATCAGCACCCATGGCTTTCGGGAAATGTAAATGCTATACCCGTTGAAAGAGCAGAAGGGGTGTATTTCTATGATTACAACGGGAAAAAGTATTTCGATATGTCAAGCCAGCTTGCAAATGTAAACCTCGGCTACGGAAACAAGGCAATAACAGAAGCGATCAAAAAACAGGTCGATATACTGCCGTATATTGCACCTGCTTATGCATCAGGCCCACGAAGTGAACTTGCGAAAATGCTTATAGAACTTGTCCCTGATAATATGGGAAAAGTATTTTTTAGCTGCGGAGGCTCTGATGCGAATGAAGCTGCCGTATATGCCGCAAGAACTTTTACGGGAAGAAGCAAGGTACTTTCACGATACAGAAGCTATCACGGCTCTACACTTGGCTCCGGCAATCTTTCGGGAGATCCTCGCCGCTTTGCCCTTGAAAGACCTGCGGCAAACGGTTATCTGAAATTTTATGACCCTTATGTATACCGTGCAAGACAGAATTTCAAAAATGATGAAGAAGCATCGGGATATTATTTGGAACTGCTTGAAGAACAGATACAATATGAGGGTGCAGATCAGATAGCGGCGATAGTCGTGGAGAGCATAACGGGAGCGAATGGCGTGATAATACCGCCTGAGGGATATTTACAGGGACTTCGTTCATTATGCGACAAATACAATATTTTGCTTGTATGCGATGAAGTAATGGCTGGATTCGGGCGTACAGGAAAAATGTTCTCATTTGAACACTGGGGGATAAAGCCTGATATAATTTCATTTGCAAAGGGTGTTACATGCGGTTATGTTCAGCTTGGCGGTGTTATTTTGAGCAAAGAGATAAGCGAATATTTTAATGACAAGACATTTTTATACGGACTTACATACAGCGGACATTCTCTTGCTTGTGCGGCGGGTGTTGCATGTGTGAATTATTATATCGAAAACAATATTTTTGAGCATGTGAATGAGGTCGGAAAAGTATTCGGAGAACTTCTCGAAAGTATGAAAGAAAAACATAAAAGTGTCGGAGATGTGCGGTACATAGGTCTTTTCGGTGCGGTGGAGCTTATGAAAGACAGGGAAAAGAAGATACCGCTTGTGCCTTACGGATATGACGAGCATGCAACGATGGCTAAAATACAGGGATTATTGAAAGAAAGAGGATTTGCGGCATTCGGAAGAGAAAATAATATAAATATAACGCCGCCTCTTATAATAAAAGAAGACGAACTCAGGGTGGCTTTCGGAATACTCGATGAAGTATTGACTATAGTCGATAATGAATTTCTTTAAGGAGATACGAAATGGAATTTTACGTTAGCAAAGAAGTAAAGGATATAGGAGTTAAAATAGTTTTTCCTGTTATTTACGGTATAGATAATTCTGGTGTTTCACAGGAATGGCTGAAAATACGGGAAGAAAAACTGAAGGAGCTTTATGAAAAATATTCGGGACTTGATCTGCATGATGATCCGATATTGGAGGGATTTAATATTCTGCATGATAAGGCGGGCGTAAAGAGAAGAAAGAATATCCCTGCAAGTGAGAATCTTATAAAACAGCTTGTAAAAAAACAAACCCTGCCTTTCATAAATCAGGCTGTTGACATTTACAATATTATTTCTATCGAAAGTAAACTTGCTCTCGGGGCACATAACATAGATACTACAGATGGGAATGTGACACTGCGTTTCACAGACGGAACGGAAAAATATTTCCCTCTCGGGCAGAGCGAACCGTCTGTATCGGCGGCAGGGGAATATTCCTACTGCGATGATTCAAATGAAGTGCTTTGCCGACTTGAAATAAGACAAGTGAATAAAACTCTTGTAGATGAAAATACAAAAAATGTATTTTATATCGTGCAGGGAAATGATGCAACTTCTGATGAATTGATCGGTGAAACCGCAGAAAAAATAATTGAAGTGACCGAAAAATACTGCGGAGGAAAGGGAGAGGTAGTTATACCTAAAGAGATATAAAAATCTGGTATCTAAAAACAATTCCGAACTGATTATATGAAATGTCCATTTTTTCATTTATAATTTTAAAAAATAAATGAAAAGAGGAATCAGTAATAATGAACGAACAATATCAGTTAAACAGGGAACTTGCACAAATGTTAAAGGGCGGCGTTATAATGGACGTAACAACACCGCAGCAGGCAAAGATAGCCGAAAAAGCAGGTGCGTGTGCGGTAATGGCTCTTGAACGGATACCTGCTGACATAAGGGCGGCAGGGGGAGTATCGAGAATGAGCGACCCTCAGATGATACGCTCCATTCAGGATGCGGTAACTATCCCCGTAATGGCAAAATGCCGCATAGGTCATTTTGCGGAAGCACAGATCTTAGAGGCGATAGAGATAGATTATATAGACGAAAGCGAAGTATTATCTCCTGCCGATGATACATACCATATAGACAAAACAAAATTCAAAGTTCCGTTTGTATGCGGGGCAAGAGATCTTGGTGAAGCACTCAGGAGAATAAACGAGGGTGCTTCTATGATAAGGACAAAAGGTGAGCCGGGTACGGGTGATATCATTCAGGCGGTACGCCACATGAGGAAAATGAATTCCGATATCAGAAAAATAACATCTCTTCGTGAAGACGAGCTTTTTGAAGAAGCAAAAAATTTAAAAGTGCCTTATGAACTTGTGTTATATGTTTATAAAAACGGCAGGCTCCCAGTTGTTAATTTTGCCGCAGGCGGTGTTGCTACTCCCGCAGATGCTTCTCTTATGATGCAGCTTGGTGCGGAAGGGGTATTTGTAGGTTCGGGAATATTCAAATCGGGCGATCCCGAAAAGAGAGCAGAGGCAATAGTTCAGGCTGTTGCAAATTATACGGATCCTGTTCTTATAGCAAAACTTTCATCGGGTCTCGGTGAGGCGATGGTCGGGATAAACGAACATGAAATAGAGCTTCTGATGGCAGAAAGGGGCAAATGATATGCGAACAGGTGTCCTTTCACTGCAAGGTGCATTTGCGGAGCACATACGGAAATTAAGAGATCTCGGAAACGATGTATTTGAGATACGTTCACAAAAAGATATTGAAAAGCCTTTCGATGCTTTAGTCCTGCCGGGAGGAGAAAGTACGGCAATGAAAAAACTGCTTGATGCAACAGGACTTTTAAATCCACTGAAACAGCTTATTTCGGAGGGCATACCCGTACTTGCGACTTGTGCGGGACTTATACTTCTTGCAAAAAACATTGAAGGCGGTGAAGAAAGCTGCTTTGCATCAATGGATATAGAGGTAAAAAGAAATGCTTATGGAAGGCAGCTTGGAAGTTTTCGCTGTAAGGAGCATTTTAACGGGGAAGTAATAGAAATGCCGTTCATTCGTGCACCTTATGTTACGAAAGTCGGAAAAGATACGGAGATACTTTCCGTTCATGATGATAAGATAGTTGCCGTAAAGCAGGGCAGACAGATCGCTGTATCGTTTCACCCCGAACTTACAGACGATACGGCGGTATATGATATGTTTCTGAAAATATGAGGAAGGGAAAGATACAGTATGCACCTGAAAATCGACAAGAACAGCAATATTCCGATATATGAACAGATATATATTGAATTGCGTCATAAGATATTGACAGGTGCATATACATACGGTACAAAACTCCCGTCAAAAAGACTGATAGCAAAAGAGAACAATATAAGCATAACGACTGTGGAACATGCACTTATGCTTCTGTGTGAAGAAGATTACTGCGAAATGCGTCAGCGCAGCGGCTGTTACTGTATATATAGTACGCAAAAGAATTTTCCTTTCGGAGAAAAGAATGATACACCATCGGGAAAAGAAAACAGTAATGATTTTCACTATGATAATATTCCGTATTCGTCTTTTGTGAAACATATCAGGAAGGTACTTCTCGATAAGGGGGAAAATCTTTTTATGCGTTCGCCGAATAACGGCTGCTTGGAACTTCGTGAAGCTATATGCCGTTATCTGAGGCGAAGCAGGAATATAAAAGTCTCTCCGGAACAGATAATAATAGGCTCGGGTGCGGAATATCTTTACGGGCTTTGTATACAAATGCTCGGAAGAGATAAACTCATAGCACTTGAAGATCCGTCATATGAAAAAATAAGGTCAGTCTATAACGCAAACGGTGCAAAATGCGAAATGCTGCCTATGAAAAATGACGGAATAAAAAG
>JAFUUG010000522.1 GCA_017483905.1 Bacillota bacterium | reverse complement strand
TGTCAAGCTGTCAAGTTCAACACCATACAATTTTGTATCGTTTTGCAGCTTTTCGGGGAGCATACCGAAGAAATTACCCACACCAACGGCAGGCTCTAACACCTTTCCGCCCTTAAATTCCATATTATCGAGTACCTTATATATGGAATTTATAACAAGAGGTGTAGTGTAGTGTGCATTGAGAGTTGATGAACGAGCAGCCACATATTCATCATCGGTCAAGAGTTCTTTCAGTTCTGTATACTCCTTAGACCAATTCTCTTTTCTCTCGTCGAATACTTCGGGCAAACCTCCCCAACCGACATATTTGGAGAGTATCTCCTGTTCTTCGGCTGTAGCTTGTCTGTCCTCTTTTTCGATTTGTTTCAAAGTCTTTATGGCTTCAACATTATATTTGTATTTATTCTTTGGTGTCCATTCACCTAATTTATCATCGGTGATACGGAAATTTTCAGCTTTATCTTTTTTGCCGACAGGCATAATGCTTTCTGCTATCTTTCTTGCGGTTTCGATTTCGCTTTTCGTCATTATGCTGTCTATATCAATATTATTTGTTTTATTGCCCCACCTGTCTGGGATAATGAGTTTATTCCAATTTCCGTTATCGGTTTCAAATAAAACTTGATATGTGCTGTTTTTATCCGCTTTCAAGCCTGCGTCTGCAAGTCTTTCAAGCAGCTTATCACTTGTTTTAAGAGGAATTGTCAATATTCCGCCGCCATTTACGAAAAATGTTTTAGCTTTTTCCTTTTCAAAAATATCTGTGGTGATCTCCGAAGATTGCTCTGCATTTATATAGTTCACTTGCGAATCGGGGATAGTATCTTTGAAAATTTCAAAAGCCTTTTCTACAAGAGGAGTGCTATCGAGTACCTCATAAAAGGCTCTCTTTATACGATTTCCTTTTATACTATCTTCTTTCCAACCGTACATTCGGCTGTTTTCGTATGCAGCTATAAGAAACATAGAAGTATTATAGTCAAACTCTTTTTGAAGATTTGTGAGTAAGTCCTCATCTTGCTGAGTTTCTTTTTCCTCAATATCTATGCCCTGTTCCTGTGTGCTTGTTTCCTCTTTATCGGAGAATAATGAGGGTATTTCGGAAATTTGCTTTATATATTCAAAGCCATCCTCATTTAAGCTGCTAACAGAATTGGAAGTTATGCCGTTTGCTTCTGTTAATGCTTCGTCCGAAAAAGTTCTAAAACTGACCATATTACCGTCATTTTCAGTAACAACACCATACTCTGACGGAAATTCATTAAGTTTTCCATTTCTGTCTGTAAGAACAACAGGCGGCAGCTTGACAACATCACCGACTTTTAATTCTTCGGCTGTCGGCTGTTTATTTGCCGTTTCTTCTGCTATTTTCTCCGACTTATCTTCTTTTACTTCTTCGATTTGCGGCTCATAAATGTTTCCTAAATATTTACCTACACTTGCAAGCTGATACTTGTCTACATTTTCCGTTACCTCGTATTCTATGCCGTTTGAGGTTTTTTCCTTCTTTGAAATGCCTATATCATCGGGATAAATGCCAAACATAGCGGATACAGTAACTTCTTCACCTCGATATAAAAAAACATCTCCCAATTTTATATCATCGGGAGATACTTTTTTATCGGGTATGCTGTTTTCTTCTTTTTTCGGCTCTGTTTTCTCCGAATCGTTAGTTATATCACTTTGCTTTTCGGCGTTCTCCTCTTTGATTTCTTCTTTCGGGAGTGCGATTTCTCCGCTTTCAGCAAACTTGACAAGTGTATTTTTTATTTCGTCGGTGAAACTCTCAAACAGCGGCAAGCTGTTATTATAATCGTTTTCGGCTATTGTATAAAAAAGATTTCCCTTTTCGGCTGTTTCCTTGTTGCCGTAGTTAAGCAGGAGATTGAAAAAGTATCTGTTATCTCCGTTTGAAATATCGTTTACAGTCTTTATATCTTCCTTGCTTAACAGGGTAGTTACAATGTGGTCATTATCTTTTTTATACATCAGCTTCAGATCGTTCTCGCTTTCTCCTCTGAAAAACTTGTAATTGTTGCTGCCATAAGAAATATTTTTATCAGCCGACTTTGGTATATCGCCGTTTACCACTTCAAAATCAT
>JAFUUG010000521.1 GCA_017483905.1 Bacillota bacterium | reverse complement strand
CGACAAAAGTATTTATACTTTTGCTCGTTTACTCGCGCCGGCTGCGTGCCGCAAAGCGGCTAACTACCTTGTACGCAGCCGTGTGCATACCCCGTAGGGTTATAGTAAACGACATTTTTTAATGTCGTTTACTATAAAAAAGTACATCACAAACCGTATCAGACCAACATTACAATAAACATTTCAAAAAGAGAGACCGATTTTAAGTCTCTCTCCAAATTCACCCTACAGAAACATCTGCCTTTCTGCCTATCGTCTCCCCTATCTTAACTCTCGTTTCGATATCTTCTTCGGAATTTTTAAGTATATCTTCATCTATCTCTACAATACCCTCTTTTACCAATAAAACAATCGTAGAACCGCCGTATTCAAAATATCCCTTTATATGTCCTCTCTTAAAAGAAGCCTTTTCATGTTTGTTCTTTATTCTGCCTACAAACATAGCTCCAACTTCCGTCTGAACAACGTCATCGAAATTTTCCGTATGAAGCACCGTATATTCCCTTGCATTTCTCTTATAAACATCGCAGTATTCGAGTGCAAGCGGACGCACTGTATTAAGTTCACCCTTTATAAATATATTTTTTTCCTTAGTTCCGTCATCTATATAACAATATCTGTGATAATCATCTACCGCAAGTCTGAATATCATACAATATCCATTGTTATATTCCCTTGCCAATTTCTCATTATTCAAAAAATCAGCCGTACTGTATACCGACCCTTTTATCTTGAATAACGAATCATCACTTATTTTATATACACTTAATTTTGAATCTGCGGGACTTATAAACATATTTTTATCCCTTGTCATTTTTCTTGCCGATCTTTTTATCTTCCTCTTAAAAAATTGATTAAATGACTTAAATTCACATTCTTCATATTCGTCCATGTTTATTTTACTTTTCTTTATAAACGGCTTTATCAAAAAGCATGAATACTTCGTATCGAGAAATCTTCCCGCTGCCTTTGATACAACAGGATTTACGAGCACTTTAAGCACACATCTTCCCGGTATCGTATTATATAAAAAATACAGCGATGCTTTTCCGCTTTTTTCCTTTACGATCTTACCTTTTCTGTCTTTTATCATTTTAAAACTCCTATTCAGACATACTTATCATCACATTAAGTATCACAAATACAGCTATAGCAGAAATGCTCAAAACAGCAAGTTCGCCATTATTCGGCTTTTTCACTTTAATATCAAGCACAAATAATATCGCAAGTACTGTCATCACCACAGCAAAAACAGGCTCAACATAAGCAAACCCCGTCCTGATTCTTGCAAGATGAAGTGCAGCGTATATTATCGGCAAAAATATAGAAGAACTTGTTATCGGAAATCCCTGATAATATTTTCTCTTTCCGCCCTCTTCCTTTTGTCTTTCCTCTTCCGTCACATTAAAATATGCAAGCCTGATCACACCTGCAAGCACAAAAATTATCATTATAGCGGCGTGTATATTCAAGCTATATGCTACCACCGCAGGAAACATACCAAAGCATATCAGATCGCAAAGTGAATCTATCTGTATGCCGAAGTTTTTCTCCATTTCGGTTCTGTTTTTCTTGGACCTTGCCACTTTTCCGTCAAAGGCATCACAAAGTCCCGCAATTACAAGACAAGCCATAGCTGTCCTTTGATCTCCTCCAAGTGCAAGCACCATTCCGTATATAGAAACAGCCAGTCCGAAATATGTCAATATAACCGTATAATTGTAACAGCCTATCATCCCAATTCCTCCGCATCTTTGTTACTGAATATCTGTGCATAGCAAAGTACTGCACCGCTTATTATCAGATACAGATAGTAAGTTATTCCTCTGAACATCATAATAGCCGGAAGTATCAGATATTCTCCGAAAAGTTTTTCAAATATGCTCATAAAGCAGCTTTCGCTTATTCCCGCTCCTCCCGGAAAAGGAAGTATATCCACCGTTATAGCTATCATACATTGCAGCATTATTATCTGAAAAACATTGTATTCACTAAGTCCAAAACCCTTATATATAAAATAAGTAACAACAAACATCGCACATCTTTGCAATATCGTTATCCAGAATACATTAAAAAGAACTCCTTTATTTTTTTTGTAATATTCCGCACCTCTTTGATACCTTGCAAGACTTGTTATCACTTTCCTTTTTACTTCGTCTTTATTTTTTATCATCTTTAATTTCATTATAAGCTTTAAAGTCAATCCCACAAGTACCTTTGTAGTCTTTTTCATAAAAATAATTATAAAAAAACCGAGTATAACGATTATATTCGCACCTATCCCAAAATAGAACAGGTATCTCATCGAACTGTCTTCGAGGTGTGCCGTCAGAAAATCATATTGAAACAATAATAACAGTACTCCCATCAGAACTATCACAAATTTATAAAATACCGTTATTATAAGCAATATCAGTGATGAATAAGAAACATCTATCCCATCTCTTTTCATGTATACCACCTGCATTGGCTGTCCTCCCGATGCCGATGGTGTCACATTACTGAAAAAGAATCCTATCATCGAATATTTTAAACAGGAAAGAAACTTTACATCTTCCCCGAGATTTTTCATTAGATATTTTATTATAACCGCCTCAAGCGCAATAAATATAAACATTGATGCAATACCAAGCCATACATATACCGTATCAGCCTGCTTTATAGCTTCAATTACTTTATCTATATCTTTCCCCCTCAGCAGCAGATAATATGTAATACCTATTATCACCGCCAGAAGGAGAAAATTGGCTATTCCTTTTTTGTTCTTATCAAGCCATTTCACCATATATTTAGCCTATCCTTTTATACAAATCCATTATATCGATATCCGATAAGACGCACAAGCAGCCTGTCGGAAAACATTTTTACAGTAAACGACAATTGCACAAGTACTTTTGTCGTTTACTGTAATATAAAATATTATTTCAATTCGCCTGTTTTGAGCCAGTCCTGATCATCGTAATCCTTGTTTTCTCCGACCATACCCCATATAAATGTGTATGCCTTTGTACCTACACCCGAGTGTATAGACCAGCTTGGAGAAATAACAGCCGATTCATTCTTCATAACGATATGTCTTGTTTCATCAGGTTTACCCATAAGATGGAATACAACATTATCTTCATCCATACCGAAGTATAAATAAACTTCCATACGTCTTTCATGCGTATGGGCAGGCATAGTGTTCCAGTTTGAGCCTTCATCAAGTTTAGTAAGACCCATAGCTATCTGACAGCTGCCGTATTCAACATTATCCCTCTTTGAAAGTCTTGCAAATACCTCATCATGTATATACTGATTTATAGTTCTCTTGTTGCAGTCCTCAACGCTTCCTATTGCCTTATGATTTGCATCATCGTAAGAAATAAGAACTGTAGGATATGCCTTGTGTGCAGTACCGGAGATCATATAAAATTTAGGAGGGTTAGCCGCATCTTTGGCAGTAAATGCTATTTCTTTAACACCCATACCTACATATATTGCATCGCCGTTATTTACTGCATTTTCTTTTCCGTCAACGGTAACAAATCCGTCACCGCCGATATTTATAACACCCAGTTCTCTTCTCTGCAAGAAGTATTCGCTTGCAAGTTCCTTGCTTCCCTCTAATTTAAGAGCCTCATTTGTAGGTGTTATGCCGCCGAAAATAATTCTGTCGTTGTGGCTGTATACAAGTTTCATCTCACCGGGAACGAAAATATTTTCAACCAAAAAATGTTCTCTTAACTTATCGGTAGTATAATGCTTAACATCATCAAAATGATTTGAATATCTTGTTTCAAGCTTCATTATATAATTCCTCCGTATCAGATAAAATCATCACACAAAATCCATCTTTTAGAAACTGTAAATAAATTACTTTTAAATTTTGATGTAGAGTAAATTTTCACAGACAAGGCGGAGGAATGAGCCATAGCGTTGGCTATGGTGATTGACGACAACGCAGTATGTGGAAATTTAGGCACGTCAAAATAAAAGATTAT
>JAFUUG010000520.1 GCA_017483905.1 Bacillota bacterium | reverse complement strand
GCCAACAAGTCCTTTGCTCTGTATGCCTTCAGAACATCATCACCCTCCGCAAGCAGCCGCCATTTTTCTCGGCAAGTCTCTATATTTTCTATTAACGTATTCCAAGCTATGATGAATACTTGGTTGATAGAATCATCTGCTATATGCCTGTTCAGGCACCCCGATACACCTTTTACCCTATATCGGTTCCCGCATTGCCACATCTTTTTGTTTTCTCTACGCTTATTCTGCCATGTCTTTCTTCCGAATGCACATCCGCATTCACCGCATATTACTTTGCCATAAAATGGATTTTGCTCTGATATGTGAGAATATGCTTTTAACGAATGTACCTTTACATACTCGCTTCTGCGTTTCATTTCAAGCTGAACACACTCCCAAGTAACGGTATCGATTATCGGTTCGTGGTCTTCCTCAATATAAAATTTTTGTAGTTCACCTTTGTTGCACTCCCGCCTTTTGGTAAGGAAGTCTGCCGTATAGCCTTTTTGCAGTTCCGCATCGCCCTTGTACTTTTCGTTTGAAAGCATACTCTGTATCGTACTTGTTTCCCACTTGTAAGTACCATCCCATTTCGGTATTTTCTCTTTCACCAAAACTCGCTGTATGTGGTCGGCTGTTTTTCCGCTTAAATATTCCTCAAATATTCGTTTTACAGCCTTTGCCTGTTTCTTATTTATGATAAGTTTTCCGTTCTCATCACGGTCATATCCCATAAAACGCTTTGTTCCGATGCCGTACTCTCCGTTTTCATATCTTCGTCGTATGCCCCATTTGGTATTTTCCGATATGGAACGGCTCTCATCCTGTGCAAGTGACGAGAGAATCGTTAAAAGGACTTCGCCCTTGGAATCGAGGGTATCTATGTTCTCTTTTTCAAAAGTTACTCCGATTCCGAGTGCTTTCAGTTCCCTTACATAATTAAGGCAGTCAAGGGTATTTCTCGCAAATCTCGAAATGGATTTTGTAATTATGCGGTCTATCTTATTACCGTCTTTGATACAATTTTATTTTTACACTCCAATGGGTTCAAATTTTATTGAGTGGGTTCAAATTTTCTTCGATGGGTTCAAATTTGGTTGAGCGGGTTCAAATTTTCTCCGATGGGTTCAAATTTTGTTAGGTGGGTTCAAAATACAATTTTTTTCAAAATAAGGCAATAAAAAAACACTCCATATTTTTTCTTATGCGGAGTGCGTTTTTTTCATTTATGTTTTATAACGGAATTTCCATCCCGTTTTGGAAAGTAACTCTGATATCGTCTTTACTGTAAACCGTAATATGATCACAGAGTGCGTACCAAGTTCCTTCATCAAAAATCTCGATTTGTTCTGGCAGCAATTGAAGTGATTCCATAAAATTCTCCATCATCTGCCTTTGGGCATTTTTCTTTATGATCTCTGACTGTGCTTCATCCAATTTTGCTTTGGTGACTTCAAATCTCTGCACTAAAGCTAAATAGCGTTTTTGGTATTCAGTTTGGTCTTGTGCAACATGGGCATTTTCATCAATGCTCTTCTGTATCAGTTCCGATACTGTGTTTACCTCACCTGTCAGCACCTCAACTTCTGCTTCAAGCACCTCAGTCGAAAAAGACGAATCTTTTATTTCTTCAAAACCTGCAACAATCGCGGCACGTTCTTTTCCAAGAATGTTCAAAGCCTTAATGAAAAGCTGCTTGATGGTATCTTCACTCAAGTGCGGTGTAGTGCATTTCTCACCACCATCAAATTTATGATTGCATTGCCATATCACTCGCCTGTATTTATCCGTACTGTGCCAGACCTTTGAGCCATACCATGAACCGCAGTCACCACACTTTATTTTACCCGACAGTACATTCACGCTACTGCTCCGATTTTTTCCGCCGCCACGAGCCTGCATGAGAGTCTGCACACGGTCAAAAATCTTTGGCTGGATAATTGGTTCGTGATCGCCCTCAACATAATACTGAGGAACTTCTCCCTCATTGGTCTTTATCTTCTTTGTAAGAAAGTCTACGGTTATGTTTTTTTGGAGCAAGGCATCACCCTTGTACTTCTCATTGGTTAGGATAGACTTTACTGTGGCACCGCACCATTTTCCATTGCCCGATGCTGTAGGGATTTCCTGCTCATCAAGGAGTTTTGCAATTTGATATGGCGACCTGCCTTGCAGGAAATATCCATAGATTTTTCGCACAGTCTTTGCCTGCTCTTCATTGACGATAAGCTCACCGTTTGAACCTCTATCGTATCCGAGAAATCTTCCGAACGGGACAGTGACCTTACCGTCAGCAAATCGTTTTCGCTGCCCCCATGTACAGTTTTCCGAAATGGAACGGCTCTCTTCCTGCGCTAAACTCGACATTATGGTCAAAAGTAATTCTCCCTTTCCATCAAATGTCCATATGTTTTCCTTTTCAAAATAGACCTCTGTGCCGTGTTCTTTCAGCTTGCGAATGGTAGTCAGGCTATCAACGGTGTTCCTTGCAAATCTACTAACGCTCTTTGTCACAATTAGATCGATATGTCCGGCAATCGCATCAGCTACCATTGCCTTAAAGCCTTCTCGTTTTTTTGTATTGCAGCCCGTAATTCCTTCATCTGTATACACGGAAACAAATTCCCAATCCGAGCGGCTTTTTATGTAATTGGTGTAATAATCGATTTGAGCCTCGTAAGATCTAAAATGGTCATCGTGGTCTGTTGAAACCCTCGCATAGGAGAAT
>JAFUUG010000519.1 GCA_017483905.1 Bacillota bacterium | reverse complement strand
TATTATTTTATTAATAAAAAGGGGGATTAAAATATAACAAATTATTTTATGTTAAAAATATCTTATTTTAAGGAGGAATAATGCTTATGAAAAAATATTTAAAAAGTTTTTTATGCTTAACAATTACAGCAGCGATAATATCTAACATTTCTAATGTAATATTTGCGGATGACGATTTGACAGAAAATGAAAATCCTACAGAAATAAGCGAAAATCTTGAAAATTCAGTGATTGACATCAATTCGATGACAGCAGAGGAACAAGAAGCATACGAAAATGAGCTTTTAGCTTTAGATGCGGTAGATGCTACGACAGACAGAGTGTGGAATTTCAGCGATAGTGCATTTGATCTTTTGCCTCAATCTCCTGATAGGATAGAAAATAACTATTTTACGGTTGATGGTTTGCTTTTAAAGGCTTCAAACAACAAATATATGGAACTTATGCCTACAGATAAAAATTTTTACGGAAATGTATATACAAGATACTTAAATTTAGAGGGTCAAGCTACAGGAGATACCCGAAAAGTTGAATTTATGACTTATGGCGATGCCGATATATACATATTGGCAAGAGGGAGTAACGCAGCTACGGGAAATAGTCCTACACCTGCTTCACCAAGATTTTTGCATGTTGAAAAATCAAGTACCGCAGGCACATTGGGAAGACGTGAAGTCGGTGGTCTGTACGGTACAGGATTAGTTAGCGGCTATTCTTCAACTTATTCAAATAACACAGCCATTTTGACCGGACCTGAAGATTCTCCAAAAATGTTGATGTACGAATACAGAGGTAACGGCGATAAAATAACATTATACAGCGATGAAGGCGGTATAAATATTTTTGGTATAGCTGTAAAAAGCAGAGTAAATCAAGATGATGAAGCTACCATAAATAGAAGATGGCATATATCCGATTTTGATGATGTTGCTTTTAACAGAACAAATACCGTAAGCCAAGATGATTTATATATGACAGGATATGTTTCCACATACGTTGACGGTGAGGAGAAGAACGGCTTTGACTACAATAAATGCTTAAATCTTGGCGGTCGTGCAGGTGTTTTATCAACGGTAGACGAGGGCGAAATATACTTTGATGTTCCGGGTGTTATCGGCGAAGATAACGAAACTACAGATATTTACGTTGCAGCAAGGGGCGACTGTAAATTACAGCTTGTTGATGAATTCGGTATACTTTGGGGAGAAGAACAGCTTTCACTTGAAAACAGTGATGTTGAAGTACATAAATTTAAATACAGCGGTCCTGCCGCAAGGTTGTATTTGCGAGTTAATGACCAAGAGGGCAGAGTATACGATATTTATGCAAAAACAAGAGAAGCAAGCGGAACTATAAATAAAAATTGGAATATAAGTTCAAGTTTATTCAATAATCTCGGATATAGCGATAATATAAGAACCGTTGACGGATTAACAATTTTAAAGAGAATAAATGTTGCATCTAAAAATGCTTCATACAATAATGTAAATTATACTCATATGTTGGCGATTGGTGGAAAAGGCGTTGAAGACGATAGAGGAATTAAATTTGATGTTCCAGGCAGAGTAAGAGTTAAGATAGTAGCTCAATCATCATCTTCAGCAAGAAATATTGTACTTACTGATATGTCAGGGTATAATCACTGTAGTGCTGTTGTAAATGATCTGGGTGAGTATGAATTTACATACAATGAAGATATACCTACAAGTCTTTATATAAGGTCTTTAAGCGGTGGATTTTATATTTACAATATAAGCGTTGAATCTATAAATTAATTTAGATGAATATAGTAAATCTTTTCATTTTTCCAAAGTGCTACATATAAAAGGAAATCTTGAATGTACAGCAAGATAATTATACGTTCAAGATTTCCTTGTTTTCTATTGCATTGTATATAGGGTTAGTATATAATTACAGTATAACAAAAAGAAAGAAGGTAAAATTATGAAAAGGCTTATAGGTTTATTGCTGTCGGTATCTATGCTGATAAATTCAGCGGCTTATACTGTCTTTGCAGAAGAAGAAAACAAGCTGCTTGCCTTTCCGGGTGCAGAGGGTGGAGGAATGTATACTCTCGGAGCAAGGGCGGCGGACAATTGCGAAATTTATCACGTTACGAATCTTAATGACAGCGGTGCAGGGTCGTTTCGTGATGCGGTATCGCAGGGAAACCGAATAATAGTATTCGATGTAAGCGGAACGATAATGCTTAAAAGCAGGTTAATGATAAGAAACGGTAATTTGACCATTCTCGGACAGACAGCCCCCGGCGAGGGGATATGTATAGGCGGTGAGAGCGTTGCATTCGAGGGCAAAAATACGGAAGAAGGTCTGCTCAGAAATGTTATCGTCAGATATTTAAGATTCAGAATGGGAGATAATTCGTTCTCGGCAGAAGACGGTGTGGGTGTAAAATTTGCCGAAAATGTAATACTTGACCATTGCAGCGTAAGCTGGTCTGTTGATGAATGTCTGAGCAGCTATGCGGTCAAAAATTTTACGGCGCAATGGTGTATAGTTAGCGAATCGCTGAATAATTCAGTTCACCCAAAAGGTGCTCACGGCTACGGCGGTATATGGGGCGGTATAAATTCAAGTTTTCATCATAACTTAGTATCGCACCATACAAGCAGAAATCCGAGAATTGCAGGTACTACGGTCAAAACATATCTCGGGACGGCAAACAGCGACAGTGCGGT
>JAFUUG010000518.1 GCA_017483905.1 Bacillota bacterium | reverse complement strand
AGATAGTGCAAGCGGAGATCATACACCGCAGGGAGATATTTCACAGCCGACTTTTACGGGAAGTCAAGCCACAATAACAGTAAGCGGTACACCTACAGGAAACATATCAAAGCCAACAGTGCAGTTTATACCTACATCAAACCTTTGACAAAATGCTTGAACACCGCAAGGAAAAAGGTCTTGAAACAAGGCTTGAATGGAAAACGGGTGAAGATGTTTTTAAATGGTGTATAAAAGGTTGCTTAACATAATTTCTTCGTTGAAATAACAAAACAGTTATGTTACTATATACTTATAAATAAATTTTTATAAGGAAAGTGAGTAATATGAGACTATATTTCAAAAGAAAACTTGCGATAGTTGCAATAGGAATAATTACAGCGTTTAATACTGTTTCTTTTGTAAATGCCCAATCTGTAAATGTTACAATCAACAATAATAAAATATCGTTTACTAATCAAGAACCCATAATTGTCAACGGCAGAGTGTTGATTCCGTTGAGAGGTATTTTCGATAGATTGGGCTATCAGATTTTATGGGATAATAATAAAAAAGAAGTTTCTTTATATAAGGCGGCTGCTGATGGTACATATAATTATATAAACATCGCTATCGGAAATGACTATTATACAAAAGATGGGCAAAACTTTGGGTTGGATGTACCTGCTCAAATAATCAATGGCAGCACGATGATACCACTACGCGCTATTGCTAATGCCACAGGTTATGAGGTTGAGTGGGACAGCAACACAAGCACGGTTGCTATCAAAACAACACCGATAACTACTATTGCTACAAATTCAGGAAATATTGTAATTTGGGCTCCTCAAAGTTTCAGCGTGAAATATTCAGGCGAAACAGGCAAGTTTCACGGAATTACGGCTTATATTTATTGGGAAAGTATTCCATATGTCACAGGTCACGAGATTGAATATAACGGAAGTAAAACAATGCTTAATACAAGCGGAACAGTTATTTCAGGTTTAAATCCCGGCTCTTGTATGACAATAAAAGTAAATTCTATAGCGGATATTAACGGAAAAAGATATACTACGGGACAAAATACATACCAATTTAAAACGCCCGGCAATTCAATTTCTACTTCTACTTCTACTGTTGAGGACAACGGCGATACATTAACAAGGAAAATCGAATGGTCTGCAACAGTGGGAAATCAAACATTTACTCAAAAATTCCCTATAAACAAAGAGGCGTACAGTTATTATTGCAAATTACAAAGATACCATAATCCAACGGACTATATCAATTATATTGATGAAAAAAATAACAAAGCAATATTAAAATCATTTGCCGATGGGTTAAAGCAAATCTATGAAGAAAACGGATATGATAGAAGTCAAGCTCTGTTGGAAGCAATAAACTTTGTACAGTCAATACCATATAAATATGACATCGACTCAAAAGGACAGCAGGATTATCCGAAATATCCAATAGAAACTTTGTACGAGTATAACGGAGACTGCGAAGATGTAAGCATTTTGCTTGTCGGTATTCTCCGTGAAATGGGATATGATACTTGTTTTATATGGTTTGATAACCATATCGGGGTTGGTATTTCGGGTGCAGAAAGAATAGGAAAAACTTATTTTGATGTAAACGGCAAAAAATATTTCTATGTTGAAGCTACGGCACAAGGCTGGAATTTAGGCGATTATCCATTTGATTCTTCGCAAAGTGCAAAAATTGTTGAAGTCAAATAACTGCGTTCGATGCGATAGAGATGCGAGGTGCTATGTGGAGTGCTTGAAAATAATCTTTTTATTCGTGAGTGCAGAATAAATTGGGATGAAATACCCGATAACAGTTATATTCGTGATATTTCGGCTTTTAATGGCATTGATAATATCCGCTTTAATTCCTCTATCACATTTTTTGTAGGGGACAACGGCAGCGGTAAATCAACATTATTGGAAGCTATGGCTGTAAATTATGGATTTAATCACGAAGGCGGAACGAGGAATTACAGTTTTTCCACTTATGATACACATTCGGAATTATGTGATGCCATAAGGCTTTCTAAAGGCTTAAAACTTGCTGAATGGGGATATTTTCTCCGTGCGGAAAGTTTTTACAATGTAGCTACTGCTGAAGAAAAATATAGCAGAATGGGCGGCGTTCCTCAACACCTGCATCAGCAATCGCATGGAGAAAGATTTTTGACTGTTGCGCAGGAAAATTTCAGACAAAACAGCATATATTTTTTAGACGAACCGGAAGCGGCATTGTCACCGCAAAGACAGTTGACCTTACTTGTAGAGATAGCAGAATGTGTTAAACAAAATTCGCAGTTTTTTATTGCTACACATTCCCCTATCTTGCTCGGTATTCCCGATGCAGTGATATTGTGCTTTGACAAAGGAAGTATCAGCCGCTGCACTTATGAAGAAACAGATAGCTATCAAGTAACTCAAATGTTTATAAATAACAGGAAACATCTGCTATCAAAATTGTTGAACTAAATTGACATAATCAATTATAATTATAATATAAACACATTTACGAGGAGGTATGATAATGAAACAGAGTTTTGACAAAGGATTTGTAACACCACAGCCGGTATTTATCATTGCCACTTATGATGAAAACGGCAAGGCACTATGAGTTATTCTCCATACCGGTTCTATTGGATTTAAATCTGGTGAATACGGTGGAAGAAATAATTAATGACATTTTATTTCGAATATCTGCATATTCCGGTAATGCTTCCGTCTGAACAAGCCGAACTGCTTTTTTATACCATGGGGCATTATCCAAAACAAGATAGATTCTTTTACCTTCTTCTATCGGATAATTATTCAATAGATAGCGAAAAGATTCTATTACTGTTTCATAATTGAACCACGATGGCTTTGATACAATAAGCTCACCTGTTCTTGAAACAACATACCCACTATACGAGGTTTTTTCTCTACCCGGAGCAGATTTCACCTTAGGCTTAGAGCCTTTAAGAACCCATTTCCGAGTTACCGAAGTGTTTAACTGAAAATGAACTTCATCTTGATATATAATAATAGCAGAATCGTCCTGTTGAAGCTCATTTAGTTTTTTTATATTCATTGCGTTCTTCTTCATTTTGCTCTCCTTTACTTGGAAATGTTTGTGGACGAACAAGAGAAAACCCAAATTTGTGGAACATTCTTTGACATTGCCTAACACATAGTTTTACAGAATATATTTTTTCGATGTATGCAGAAAGAGAAGGTCCATCCCAGACATTAAAGCCATATTTTTTTGGATCATCTTCTTTAAGTACAGCACATATTTCTGACAATTGTTTTGAATTTAATTTTGAAGGTCTGCCAGGATGATTTTTCTCTTTTAGTGCTTCAAATCCATGTTCATCAACAATTTTTACCCATAAGGTAATTGTGTTTTTGCTATCTCCGCAGTATTGGCTTAAATAAGATGGTGTTAATCCACTTAGTACAAGGTTGACCATTTCAACTTTGTATTGATATTTAGCATCCTGCGTGGAACTTACAATCAACTTACCTTCTGCAAGCAATTGATTTGGATCTGTTTTATATTTTCGTGTAGGCATGTAATTTCATTCCTTTCGTTTATCTTCCTACACTTGAGTATATCACTTATTTTTTTAATATTCAAGCACAATTATTTATGTCGTTTACTATAAATCCGATGCTTTTGTTTCGCCTGCATTTATTTGAGTATCCGCACCGTTGAAAAGTTTTAAGTTGATAGGTTTTTCCATGGTTATAAACGTTTCATCGGAATTGTTAAGAATTTCACCTTCGTCAGATATAATTTTTGCCTGAACAGCATCATATCCACAGAAGCGGAAAACGCTTACAGGAAGAGAGATACTCTTTTCTATAGTTTTCGTTTCTCTCGGATTAAGACCCGAAACATCTTCGCTTATGAGAAGACTGTCATCCATGCCGTATTTTTCCTGCATATCACCATATAAGCCGACAAGATAAAGTTCTGCCTTTGTGCCTTCTTCATAGTCGGCATTGCCTGAATTGGTAACTGAATATACTATATCAAATACATCACCGTTTTGTTCACACTTATCTATATTGATATGATATCCCGATTGAGCGGTAAACTTATCGGAGTAAGACAAAATAGGCTCGTTTTTGACTTCTTCGGCACCGGTGCATACAATTTCCTCGTACTCATTATGAACGATCACAAGACCGCCGTCTTCATCGAGTGCTACCGCTATACCGTCGTTATTCTTGTTATCTTTTGTAAGACGATAAGGACGTGACCACTTTGCAGATTGACTTGCAACCGAATTTATTTTTCCGTCGCCGTCTATAAATGTATTATCCTTATCCTCTTTGACCATTGCCGTTGCATATATTTCCTTTGCATAATCCTTTGATATAATGCCGTCAACGTTTCTTGGATATTCAACATTATCTACCCATATTACATAAAGATTATCGTCTTTATCACTCATGACACGATATTCGGAGAATGAAACATTGCCGCTGTTAAATTCGGAAGAAAATTCAACCGTTCTTGCATCGGGCTTGTATGTTTCACCTGTTTCGGGATCTGTTGCAAAAGTTCCGTCAGGCTGCAAAGCATAGATCCGGTTGTTTGCATCTTCGGGATCTGCATCTTTGCTTACAAGAACTTTCTTAGTTACCATATCGGAAACATTAAGATACTTAAGTGTATTACCGCTTTCATGCCAGAAAAGCCATGTGCTGCCGTCATTACGGATAAGTTTAGGCTGTGCAACACTTACCTGAGTTGTAATGCCGCCGTCTGTCACATTATCAAATGCTGCCCTCTATATGATTTTTTCCGTTATTTATTGAATATACGCAATTATCCGCTGCATTCCTGAGCAGTTTTATCGAAATATCGTTTCTCTCCTGCAATGGATCTTTAGTTTCTCCGTCATATTCGACTTCAAATTCTATCTTCTGATTTTCCTGCGAATATTCAAAGTTAATCTCAACGTTATTACGTTTATTCCCTGCCAAAAATGCCGTATTTATGCAAAGTTCCTCTACCACCGTAAGCAGTTTGTACATCAGTTTTTCGGGTATCATGTGTTTTCTTGCGAATT
>JAFUUG010000517.1 GCA_017483905.1 Bacillota bacterium | reverse complement strand
ATTATCGCCTTTACCTCTTTGCTGTGTCCTTCCGTGGCTTTCTTCTTTGCCGTTTCGCTCACCTTTTCAAATGTGACCTTGTCCGGCTCAACATCGAAAGGTACATCGTGATCCGCTGCGAGTATCTTGTTCTTTTGTGGTTTCGGCTGCGTGTCTGCTGTGCTGTTCTCCGTTTCTGCGGACGATTCCGCCAAAGCACGATAGCACTCAGCTAAAGCATCATACACTTCCGCAAGCCTTAAATACTGTTCTTTCATAGGCATTTAGTCCTTTCTGATTTATTCAAGCCGGCCGACTTGGATATATGATAAACGAAAACAAACTAAAAAACAACGACTTCAGAAGTAGATTTTTTGGCGACATTTTCGACATAAACCGATATTTTTGCTCCGTAAAAAAACAAAAGGTTTGAAAATAACAAGAAATATTTGTAAAATGCGGTAGAACAGCGTAGAGAATTGTAAAAAAATAACTCGACTTCTGAAGTCGAGTTTTTATAAAAATTTTTTTGAAAAATATGAATTTGCATTATGTTTCCTTTGATTTTAGTGTCATTTTATGTCAATAAACGGCTCAATTCCGTTTCCTGTAAGTATAGCATTACATTCATCTATGGTTAATCTCTGTGCTTGTAGCAATATGTCCTTGTATACAATGTATTTTTCATTATTTGTAATATATGCCGGGTACAAGACACTCATATACCCGCTTTTGCCAAGTATGTCCTCGACATAAGAATAATGAAGCCTAAGCCCAACCATAATCGCAACAAGCGTTTCAAATTTCGGTTCTTTTACATTTCCCCTCTCTATTCTGCTTATTGTATTTTGATTTATTTTTGATAACTCGGACAGCCGCTCCTGCCTTATCCCCAAACGTTCTCTGTGCAATTTTATAGTTGAACCTAAATCTTTTGGAAGTTTTGCAAACACACTTTTCATTTCTTCGTACTCTTTATTCATTATTCTCCACCGTATGATACCTAATTTAAAAATTTCCTTTTCTGTTGTGTTTATAAAAAAAGACGATTTACAATTAAGTAAACCGCCATATTTAACAAATCAAAATAATACTGTTTTATATTTCAAATATATTGATATTCCCGTATCGTAAAAACCGCTACCCGATATTTCTATCAGGAAGCGGTCTGTAAGGAGAAAGTATAATACTTTTACTCGTTTGTTATGTTATTAAGTATCGAAGCCGTTTCCGCTCTCGTAACGGTATTTTTTGGCTTAAAGGAATTATCCGGATATCCGTTTATAATACCCTTAGCCGAGAGCGTACCTACCGCATCTTTAGCATAACCGCTCACATTAGCGGAATCGCTGAACACTTTAGCATTTGTATCTGCCGAGATACCCATATATCTGTAAATGATAGCTGCCGTATCTTCCCTTGAAATATTCTTTTCGGGTGCGAATTTATCGGCACTTACACCATAGACGATATTGTTTTCTTCTGCCCAAACTACAGCCGCATAATACCAAGCGTTTTTGCTTACATCGGCAAACTTGCTTGTTTTATTTTTGTATGCGGAAAGGTCAATGCCTTTCATATTTGCAAGGAGCTGAACGAGTTCGGCT
>JAFUUG010000516.1 GCA_017483905.1 Bacillota bacterium | reverse complement strand
CGACAAAAGTATTTATACTTTTGCTCGTTTACTCGCGCCGGCTGCGTGCCGCAAAGCGGCTAACTACCTTGTACGCAGCCGTGTGCATACCCCGTAGGGTTATAGTAAACGACATTTTTTAATGTCGTTTACTATAAAATAGATTTACAATATCCAGATGCAGTGTCGCTTTTGCTGTCATCTAAGTATTAATAAATATCCCCCGATTTTCTATCGGGGGATATTTATTATATATTTATCAGATTTCGTTAAATCCCTCTCTTGCTTCATAAGATGTATGGAGCAATTCATGAGCCTTATGAGAATTAGGCTTTTCGAGGTACTCATCGTATAATTTCTTTATCTGAGGATTATTATGAGACTGACGAACTACCTGTCTTTCATCTTCCGTATAGAGTGCCTTTGCACGTTTTTCCTTATAGGTATCTACTATATCATCGGATTCATTAGGAAGGAAGCAGCTTCTTACATAAGGCTGACCACCGCCGTTTATACAACCTCCCGGACAACCCATTATCTCTATAAACTGATATTTCGACTTACCCTCTCTTATTTCATCAAGGAGTACTTTAGCCGATTTCATACCCGAAGCAATAGCAACATTTACAGTTTTTCCGTTAATATCTATAGATGCCTCTCTTATTCCCGCTTCATGACCTCTTACCTCGGTGAATTCGATAGGTTCTCTCTCTTCACCCGTAAGCACATAATAAACAGTTCGCAGTGCTGCCTCCATAACACCGCCCGTTACACCGAATATTACACCTGCACCCGAATAATCACCCATTATATCCTGATCCCATTCTTCATCAGGCAGACGGTTGAATATTATACCGCTTCTTCTTATCATTCTTGCAAGTTCTCTTGTAGTTATAACTGCATCTACATCAGGTATACCGTTTACTTTTTCCTGTTCTCTTTCTTTCTCGAATTTCTTTGCAACGCAAGGCATTACAGATACAACAAATATATCCTCGGCAGCCAATCCGTTCTGCTGTGCCCAGTATGACTTGATGACAGCACCCTGCATCTGATGAGGTGATTTACATGAAGAAAGATGAGGTAAAAGATCACCGTAATTATACTCAGCATAATTTACCCAACCCGGCGAACAAGAAGTTATCATCGGAAGAACACCGCCGTTTTGCATACGGTCAAGAAGTTCCGTTCCCTCTTCCATTATCGTAAGGTCTGCACCGAAGTTCACATCATATACTCTTTCAAATCCGAGTCGTCTTAATGCAGCGATCATTTTTCCCGTAACAGGTGTACCTATAGGATAACCGAATTCCTCGCCAAGAGCCGCTCTGACAGCGGGAGCAGCCTGAACGATAACGTGTTTTCCGGCTTTGAACGCCTCATCTATCTTATCTATCTCGGAATGTTCCATAAGCGCACCCGTTGGACAGACATTTACGCACTGACCGCACTGGATACAAGGCGAATCCGCAAAACTTCTGTTTTCCGCAGGTGAAACAAAAGTATTGAATCCTCTGTTCTCAAATCCCAGAATACCAAGACCGTGAGCATTTTTACATCTTTCAATACATCTTCCGCAAAGTATACATTTTGAAGTATCTCTTACAATTGAAGGCGCAACTCTGTCAATATGAGTTTCGCTGTGCGTTCCCTCAAAAGCACCCTCTCTTGCCCCTGTAAGCTGTGCAACATAGAGCAGCTCGCACTGACCGTTCTTATCGCACTGCTGACAATTCTTATTATGATTTGAAAGCAGCAATTCAACGCTTTCTCTTCTTGCCTCTACTGCTTTTGGCGAAGATATTTTTATCTCCATTCCCTCTGATATAGGATAAACACATGATGCCACAAGACCTCTTGCCCCTGTTGCCTCTACAAGACAGACACGGCATGAACCCTGATTACATTCTCCATGATTATACGCACAAAGCGAAGGGATCTCATATCCGCAGGCTTTAGCAGCTTCGAGTATAGTCATTCCCTCTTCTGCCTGATAGGAAATACCCTCTATTTTAATATTTATTTTTGACATAGTTAATCTCTCCTATCTTATTGCTTAGATATTGCCTTAAATCGACAAGTGCTGATACAAGCACCGCATTTTACACATTTTTCACTGTTTATCTTCATAGATGCCAGTTTATGACCCGGAGCAACATAATCCGTTCTCTCTATACATTCGGCAGGACAGCCCTTTGCACAAAGACCGCAGCCGATACATTTTTCCGCATCTATTACATATTTCATAAGTTTCTTGCATACATGAGCCGAACATTTCTTTTCCTGAATATGTTCGAGATATTCATTTCTGAAGTGCTTAAGAGTTGAATCCACAGGATTTGCGGCAGTCTGACCCAAAGCACAGAGCGAATTATTCTTTACCGTTCTGCTTAATTCTTCGAGGTCATCAAGGTCTTTCATCGTGCCTCTTCCCTCTGTTATACGAGTGAGTATCTCAAGCATTCTTTTCGTACCTATACGGCAAGGAGAACATTTTCCGCATGATTCATCGCATATAAATTCCATATAGAATTTAGCAACATCGACCATACAGTTATCCTCGTCCATAACTATAGCACCGCCCGAACCCATCATTGAGCCTTTGCTTACAAGGTTATCAAAGTCGATAGGTTCATCAAGGAATTCTTCCGTAAGACAGCCGCCCGAAGGTCCACCTGTCTGTATAGCCTTGAATTTCTTTCCCTCAGGTATTCCGCCGCCTATATCATAGATAAGTTCTCTGAGTGTAGTACCCATAGGAACTTCCACAAGACCGACATTATTTACCTTTCCGCCGAGTGCAAATACCTTCGTACCCTTTGATCTTTCCGTGCCGACATTTGCAAATTTTTCAGCACCTTCTCTTAATATGAAAGGAACACAGGCAAGTGTTTCAACATTATTTATAATAGTAGGCTTGTCCCAAAGACCCTTTACCGCAGGGAACGGAGGTCTTGGTCTTGGCATACCTCTTCTTCCCTGAATGGAATTAAGAAGAGCCGTTTCCTCACCGCATACAAACGCACCTGCACCAAGTCTTATATGACAGTCGAAACTAAAATCCGAGCCGAGAATATTTTCACCCAAAAGACCGAGTTCACGAGCCTGTCTTATAGCTATTCTGAGTCTGTTTACGGCAATAGGATATTCCGCACGAACATAGAAATAACCGTTGGATGCACCTATGGCATATCCTGCGATAACCATACCTTCAATGACTGCAAGCGGATTTCCTTCAAGAATACTTCTGTCCATAAATGCGCCCGGATCACCTTCGTCACCGTTGCACACTACATATTTTTCCTCATTTTCTTCATTATATGCAAACTGCCACTTGCGACCGGTAGGGAAACCTGCACCGCCACGACCTCTGAGTCCTGCCGCAAGCACTTCGTTTATAACTTCCTGTCTTTCCATTTTAAGTGCATTTCTCAGCCCCTGGAAAGCACCCATACCGAGAGCCTCGTTTATATCTTCGGGATTTATTACACCGCAGCCATAAAGAGCAACTCTTCTCTGTTTCTTATAGAAATTTATATCGTCCTGTTTAGGCACTTTTTCGCCTGTTGACGGTTCTACATAAAAAAGACGCTCAACGGGAGTATTGTTGATTATATCCGATTCAACTATCTCCTCTACGTCGTCGATACAGACAAGACGATAGAGAGTATCTTCGGGATATATCTTTACGAAAGGACCCTGTGAACAGAAACCGAAACAACCCACCTGATTTACGGTAGCTTTATCGGAAACCCCTTTTTCTTCAAGAACTTCAACAAATTTTTCTGCGATCTCTTTTGAATTATTTGATAAACAGCCTGTACCGCCACAAAGTACGATATGACGCTTTCCGTCTGCACCTGTCAGCTTTTCGTCTAATGCTTTTGTCTTTGCCTCTATATTTTCATTGAGCTTTTCAAAAGTATCTATCATACAGCCGCACCTGCCTTTCCCTCTGCCGTAAGATATTCATTGATAACATTTGTTACCTGACTTACGCTCATCTTAGGGTATACCTTGCCGTTTATACTTACCGCAGGGGCTATACCGCACGCACCTATGCAGCGCAGTGCATCTATTGTAAATAAACCGTCTTTTGTAGTTTCACCCGGATTTATTTCAAGCACTTCGCAGAACTTGTCTATTACCTGCTGCGCACCCTTTACATAGCAAGCCGTACCAAGACAGCAGCCTATAACGTATTTTCCCTTTGGATTAAGTGAGAAAAATGAGTAGAACGTAACAACGCCGTATATTTCCGCAACCGGTATACCTGTTTCCTTTGATACCACTTCCTGTACTTCCAGCGGAATATAGCCATACTCATTCTGGATATCGCTGAGAATCATCATCAGCGGAGTTTTCTCGTCTTTATACCGCTTGCATATTTCAACTATTTTTTTTGAAGCGGCTTCATTCAGTTTTCCCATAAAGACCCTCCTGTTCAGAAAAACTTAACTTTTACATACTGTTTTTGGCTTTTCACAAAACCTCGTTACAATTATATCATACTGTATTTATTTTGTCTATAAAATTATTTGCCATAAGACTGTTTTTAGTAAATTTTAGCAAAATTTGCAAAACAGTCTTATCCACATAACCCATGTTCATGCTTTTTCAAATTGCCTTGCCACGTCCTTTAGCAGCTTTCTTATCTCAAGATGCTGAGGACATATTTTTTCACATTTTCCGCATTTTATGCAATCCGAAGCCTTACCGTTTCTTATCGTATGTACCATATTGTAATAGTAATCCTGATTCCAGTCGTTATAAAGAGTTTTTGCATTATAGCACGAAAACAGATCGGGTATCGAAATATTTTTCGGACAGCCATCTGTGCAGTATCTGCAAGCTGTACATGGAATAAGCTGCTTTGAATTAAAAATATCGCATACCTTTTTTACAGCGGTCATTTCCTTTTCATCAAGCGGTTCAAAGTTTTTCATAAAACTTATATTATCCTGCATCTGTTCCATATTGCTCATTCCCGACAGTACCATCATCATACCGTCAAATCCCGCTGCAAATCTTATCGCATAGCTTGCATAGCTTTTATCCGCTCCGAGTTCATCATATACAGCCTTTGCATCAGGCGGAAGATTGACAAGGTTTCCTCCCTTGACAGGCTCCATTACTATTATCGGTTTATTATGCTTGCGACAGACTTCATATACCTTTCTGCTCTGTACTGCTGCATCCTCATAATCAACATAATTAAACTGTATCTGAACGACCTCGATCTGAGGATATTCCGTCAGTATCTGTTCAAGTATTTCCGCTTTATCATGGAATGATATACCAAAATGTTTTATTTTCCCCTCTTTCAGAAATTCAAGTGAAGTTTCATATGCTTTGCATTTTTTATATTTTTCAAAGATCTCCTTGCTTTGTGCGTGCATAAGATAAAAATCGAAATATTCAACACCGCAAGCCTCAAGCTGTTTATCAAGCAAAGGTCTTATATCCTCACATCTGTTAAAGCAATGTGTTGACAGTTTGTCCGTAAGTATATAGCTTTCACGGGGATAACGTGATGTAATACATCTCTTTATTGCCTGCTCACTGTCCCCGCCCAGATAGACTTTAGCCGTATCAAAATAGTTAAAGCCGTTTTCCATAAATACATCGACCATTTTTTTGAATTGCTCGTCATCGACCTTATCTCCGTTCATAGGCAAACGCATACAGCCGAACCCAAATTTTTTCTTTACATTATCAAAGTATTTCTCCATAGTATCTCCCTTTCTTTTTTATTTTTTTGACGTTCTTTCAGATCTTTCTATACTTTCCTTAAATCCGGTTATCAGGTATCTCCCCTCAAAATAAGGTATCTGCACATAATAAAGATCCCCGAAAAGTTTGGCAAACACACCGAATTTCATAGCGGAAACTATCTTTCCCATAAATTTTGAATAATATATACCTTTCTTTTTTATATTCCGTACCATATCCATCGTCGATACATATTCCCTGTTCTGAACAAGAAAGATTCCCTCCGAATTATGCTCAGCGCAAAGCGAAATAAACTCACAAAGATTTTCAATATATATCATACTTCTTTTATTTTCGACATAAGGAAATACAAAAGTTTTCTTTGCAAATTCCGACAGCCTTGCATAATTACCGGGACAATCCGCACCGTAGACCATAGGCGGTCTTATCACCGCAATTTTAAATTTGTCCGAAGATAATTTTTCAAGTTCCTTTTCCGCCGCAAGTTTGCTCTTTCCATAAAATGTAACAGGCATCTCTTCCGTGTTTTCATCAATGATCCCACTCTGCATACCGTACACACTCATCGTGCTTAAAAATATAAACTGCCCGACTCCCGAAGCCTTTGCCTTTTCGGCAAGTTCCTTTGTAAGTCTACAGTTTATATTCATATAATCATCAATTGTATAATTTTTTTCTTTTTTATGCACAAGTGCCGCACAGTGGATAACAACATCGCACCCCGACATATCCAATAAAGAAATATCCGTATCCCTCAGCGACACTCTGCTCACACTATGCCCTTTTTTTGTAAGATAATTATAAAGATTTGATGCTATGTACCCTTTTTTTCCCGTTATGATCATTTTCATACACTTTTTGTTTCCTTATCACAAGAATTATCCTGATACCCCTCTACTACACCTTTTTCCGAAAAAACAGATGCTATCGTCATAAAGAATATCTTTATATCAAACAGCAGACTTATCTTTTCGGTATATTCTCCGTCAAATCTTGCCTTATCGGGTATTGAAAGTTCATCTCTCCCGTTTATCTGTGCCCAGCCCGTAAGCCCTACGGGAACATCATTTGCCCCGTATTTATCCCTCTCCTCTATCAAGTCGTATTGATTCCATAATGCAGGGCGAGGACCCACAACGCTCATATCTCCTTTTAGTATATTAAAAAACTG
>JAFUUG010000515.1 GCA_017483905.1 Bacillota bacterium | reverse complement strand
CTGTTAGGGCGGCTGTTTTTGTTATGTATGTACTTACTGAACTGATAAAACGCACGTTTAATATTAAGCCAAATGAATTTGACTGCTTCGATGAGAAATATCATATCCATACCATTCATAACGGCAGTCCTCCTTTCTGGAGGCTCGCCTACCACCCTTGAAGTTTTATAACAAAACCTCAAACAAACTTATTGTGCCGTAGCACAAAGCTGTCAGTACAAACAACCTACAATAATTTTATCATAGCAATATAAAAAAGTAAATAAAAATTTTAAGCATCTCCTGAAAAATTGAAATATTTGTCTGCTATATCGGGATATTTATCGGTAAATTCCTCCAAGCACCGCCAAGATGAACCTTTTTTGCCGCCATCTTGCAGATATAAGTTATAATCTCCGTTATATTCCTTACAGGCTTTTCTACTCATTCCGTTTATTTTGCAGTACTTTGAAAAAGATAGTTTCTTGAAAAAATTAGGCTGATTACACCAACTTGCAGCATTTATGTAAATACCTTTATAAATGGATTCCTTATATCTTTCAAATCGCATTATATAGGGAATACAATTATAATCAGCTAAAATTTTTATTCTCTCGAAAAGACTTGTTATATCTTCTATCCAAAATGACTCATTATATACACCATCTACGTTATGATTGTATCCGCATAAAACGTAAAATTTTATTTCTTCATCAGTGTATTTTCTTATCATTTTAAGTTTTGATATTATCAATTCTTTATCTTTTATGTTATCAAATGCAAATATTTTCTTATTTGCATATTTAACTTTTCGGAATAAATACTCACATTCTCCTTCGCTTAAAAGACGTTCATCAAGACCCTGCCTGAATTGAAACCTTTTACCCGTTGCTATCAGATCATCAAAAACCTTTATCCAATCCTTACAAGCAAGGATATTATCGTCAAGCAAACAGATATATGGTCTTGTTTCGTCTAAAAATTCCGAAACAGGAGAGTGCAGCCTGCTTTTGTTGTAGTTTTTATTTACGCAAAAACTGCAATGCCGAATACAGCCCCTTGTTGCATATCCTATCGAATAGTCAGTGTAAAAAGAAAAATCTCTTTTCTTTTCACCGTTTCCGATTTTATTTTGTACCCACTTATCGTATAAATGATAGTCGGGCATACAATGCTCTATGTAGTCGGGCAAAGGCTCTGCCTTATCATAGAAAAAACCGGTTCCGCCGTATGTTACATAAGGCAATTTTAAGACTTCTTCGGGTATCTTCGTTTCTGTAAATACCTTTGAAATAAAAACAAGATCATAATTTGTTAAGCTGCTGTAATCCGTCAACAGTTCAACATTATGACCTTTACTTTTGTAATATCCGCTTATTTTCATACACGCAAGATTCGGAAAGCGGTGCTTTTTGTTATATATCAGATCCCCGTCTATAATGCCGATATTCATTTTCCCGACACCTCCGCAATTCTATTGTCTGCCGTTTTCTGATATTCTTTCCGACAATGCCCAGTGCCGCATTCTTCCATTTACAATATTTATAAAATGGAATATATCTGTTTTCAAACCGTCTTTTTTTCTCTTTCCACAGATAGAAGTAATAATTGACGGTTTGGCTGTCAGTAGAGATATTGAAAACGGTATCATCTGTTATTGATATTGTTTCAAAATCTTTTATAAAATCCTTAAATTCTGTAAAATTCATTTTCATTTGCTTACCCACCATTCAAAAACATCTTCCGCCGTATGCCAATTTCTATT
>JAFUUG010000514.1 GCA_017483905.1 Bacillota bacterium | reverse complement strand
CCACAAGAAACTGTATCCTACATTTTTATATTCCACTTTTTCTACATTTTTATATTGACATTTACAGTCACTGTTTAAACTTGGAAACTGGTGTATTTCAAATCAAATTCTTTAAATCCTTCAAGTCGCGTTTTTTTATATTCAGAAAATTTACCATTATCAAGTGCATTTCTTATTTCTTCCATCATGTTATTGAAAAAATAAAGATTATGAATAACACAAAGTCTCATCGCAAGTATTTCCTTTGCCTTGAATAAATGACGAATATACGCTTTTGTATAAGTTGAGCAAACAGGACATTGACATTCATCAGAAATAGGTGAATCGTCCAGTTCGTACTTAGCATTAAGGAGATTAAGCTTTCCTCTGTTGGTATAAACATTTGCATGACGACCGTTTCTTGCAGGAAGAACGCAATCGAAAAAATCTATCCCTCGATCTACTGCTTCAAGAATATTCGCAGGTGTACCAACACCCATAAGATACGTTGGTTTATTTTTAGGTAAAAAAGGAACAACTTCCTCAATTATATCATACATTTTCTCATGGCTTTCTCCGACTGCAAGACCACCTATGGCATAACCGGGCAAATTGAATTCCGAGATCCTTTTAGCGTGTTCTTTTCTTATATCTTTGTAAATACCACCTTGATTTATACCAAATAAAAGCTGCGATTTATTTATAGTGTCTTCTTTTTGGTTTAATTCCTTTAGTTTATTTATGCAGCGTTCAAGCCATCTTGTCGTTCTGTCAACAGATTGCTGCATATATTCTCTTGTAGATGGGTAAGGGGCACACTCATCAAATGCCATTGCAATTGTCGAAGCAATATTAGACTGTATCTGAATACTTTCTTCAGGTCCCATAAATATTTTTCGTCCATCTATATGTGAATTAAAATATACGCCTTCTTCTTTTATTTTTCTTAATGTTGTCAATGAAAAAACTTGAAATCCACCTGAATCCGTTAATATTGGCTTATCCCATACCATAAACTTATGCAGACCTCCGAGTTGTTTTATTATTTTGTCACCGGGCCTTAAATGTAAATGATATGTATTTGATAATTCTACCTGACATTTAATTTTCTTTAAGTCTTCTGTGGAAACAGCACCTTTAATTGCTGCTGCTGTGCCAACATTCATAAAAACAGGTGTCTGTATCGTTCCGTGTACTGTTGTTAATTCACCACGTTTTGCAAATCCTTCGGTTTTTAGTAATTTATACATAAGAATGCTTTAATATTTAAGTAGCTACAAAAAAAGTATTTTTATATTAAACTATTTGCAAAACTGGGCTAAGTTTTGCGAATTTCTTTTTAGCTGCTTAATAATTTTTTCCTTTCTTTTTATTTGTTATTGCCTTTTGTTCCTAATAACCAATCTTACAGATACCTTTTGCGGTCAAGATAGCCGTAAAACGCTTGTCTTGTAACTTCTAAAGCCTTGCAATAGAAACTGTTCCGTGTCAAGTTTTATTGTACACAGCGGTGTGATATTAAATTTTATTTACAATTTATTCATGCGTTTGTTGTATCACCACACTCCCCGATTATCCTTTCGGCACACTTTATCCCATCTGCTGCCGCTGACATTATCCCTCCTGCATATCCACAGCCCTCTCCGCAAGGCATCACACCCTCTATCGCCGAATAAAGTCTTTCATCTCTCACTATCCTTATCGGAGAAGAACTTCTGCTCTCCACAGCCGTAAGCACCGCATTTTTATCCGCAAAGCCTTTTAACTTCTTATCAAACTCAACTATCCCTCTCTTTATTGACCGATATATCTCCTCGGGAAATATCTCTCTCATATCGCACGGCGTAACACCCGGTCTGTAAGTCGGTACTACATCTCCCAATTCTTTGCTTTCCTTATCATTCAATATATCACCAACAGTCTGCACAGGAGCGAAATAATTTCTTCCTCCGACCTCAAAAGCCGTCCTTTCAAGTTTTCTCTGAAATTCTACTCCTCCGAAAACATCCTCCGTACCGAAGTCCCTTGTGTCCACACCCACAAGCAAAGCTGCATTGGAATTTTCACCGTTTCTTGCATAATAGCTCATACCGTTTGTAACGACCATTCCCTCTTCCGAAGCCGCCGCCGATACAACCCCACCGGGACACATACAAAACGTATATACACCCCTGCCGTTATCAAGATGAGTCCATAATTTATAATCCGCCGCAGCGAGATATTCCGCCGCTTTTCCGTATTGAGCTCTGTTTATCATTTCCTGCTTGTGTTCTATACGAACACCCACAGCAAAAGGCTTCTGTTCAATTTTTATAGGCTTTTCGGAAAGTATTTCAAATGTATCTCTTGCACTATGACCTACCGCAAGTATAAGATAATCGGCTTCTTCCTCGTATATTTCTTTGCTGTTTTTTATGACCACCGATTTTATTTTTCCTTTTTCCTCTTTTATATCTGTAAGACAGTTTTCAAAGCGAACATCTCCCCCAAGAGATATTATCTCTTCTCGTATCCGCTTTACCGTTCCTATAAGTTTATCTGTTCCGATATGCGGTTTAGACGAATAAAGTATTTCTTCCGGTGCTCCGTATCTCACGAATTCCTCAAGTATAAAACGGCAGCTTTTATCTTTTATTCCCGTCGTCAGTTTACCGTCTGAAAATGTACCGGCACCGCCCTCACCGAATTGAACATTTGATGATACATCAAGTATCCCGCTTTTCCTGAATCTTTCTATATCAGCCTCTCTTTTTTCCACAGACCGCCCTCTTTCAATTATTATCGGGCTTATCCCTGCCCTTGCAAGCACAAGAGAAGCAAACATTCCCGCAGGACCGAATCCGACTATTATGACCTTTTTATCGGTATTGACTTTTTTTATTATGTACTCATATTTTACTGCTTCACTCACATTCTTGATCTTCAGCAATTTTTTCTCATTTGAACAGGAAAATTCTACCGAAATAGCATAGCAAACATTATCTTTATCTCGCGCATCGACAGATTTTCTTGCTATTCTGAAATTTTTTATATCGCTTTCTTTTATTTTCATTTTTTTTGCCGCCACCGACTTTATATTATGTATATCCGGCCCATTTTCAACAGGTATTTTTATATTATCTATCCTTATCATTTTTCCTCCATGAAATATAATCAGTGTTTCCCTAAAGTTTTCTCATTTTCTCCGCTTTTTCTTTAAGTTGTCTGTTTCCCTCGTTCATAGTTGCGAATTTTTCCACACCACATATAACT
>JAFUUG010000513.1 GCA_017483905.1 Bacillota bacterium | reverse complement strand
GTAGATATAAGAAGATCTCGGTTTATTCCCTGGTAATGTGATGAAAAATAATCACATAATTTTGCTACCGATAAAGTATGTTCTATCAGTCCGCCCATATAATTATGGTGCATAGCTTTTGCTGCCGAGTGCATTTTAAATTCTTTTTTTACATTTTCGTTTTTTATAAATATGTTTTCGAGCAGTGTCTTTATATATTCGTTTTCAATAGAATCTATAAGTGCAGTTACCTGTGCAAAAAGGTCATTCACATCTTTATCCGTTGACGGTATAAGCTCCATAGGATCATACTCTCCGTCTCTTGCTCTTCTTATTCTTTTGATATTTAGCTGTATCTCATTATTATATGTAATGACTGAGGCATCTACCTTTATTACGTCATTTTCTTCAAAACTTTGGATACCGTTATTCAAATCCCAGACTTTTCCATCAGTCATTCCTGTTTTGTCCTGCAATTTCAAAGAATAATAATTTTTCCCTGTTTTTGATTTCAACGTCTGTTTTTGTTTGCATAGGTAAAATTCAACTATATTTTCGCCTTCTCTTAAATCATTTATATATCTCATTATGTCCTCCTGCACGTTAAATCATTGATACTATTGAGAGTTCTTTATTTTTTACAAGGTCTATTATATCATTATCTACTCTTACTATAGGTTTGTCGGTAAATTTATCATTAATAAACATTACCTGACAAGTTCTTCCGTCGGAAAGTTTTGCCCATGTACCGGTATAGATATACAATATATTTTTTGCAAATTTCAATAAAAGGTCTGTATCAAGCAGTGAAAGGTTATCCTCACGGAATTTTTTTATCGCCGTAAAAGGTGTTTCCTTTCGCTTTGTTATCAGATTATCGTATACATCACATATAGAAACTATCTTTGCATATTTCGGTATATCATTGTCTTTAAGTCCGTAAGGATAACCGCTTCCGTCTATTCTTTCATGATGAAAGAATATCGCATTATTTATCTCTTCATTCATTTTAAGTTTTTCAAGCATTTTACAGCCAAGCTCGGGATGCTTTTTAAGTTCATTTTTTTCTTCATTGGTAGGCTCGAGTTCGTTATTAACAATAGAGCGGTCTATCATATTTTTTCCGACATCGTGAAGAAGTCCGGCAATAGATACATCTTTTACTTCGTCATCGGACATATTGAGCCATTTTGCGAATATGTTGCAAAGGATCGAAACATTGATACTGTGAGTATAAGTATAATCATCAAGATCCTCAAGATAGCTGACATAACTGAGCAGATCGCTTTTGCATGAAGCAACGCTGACTATACCGTCAACTATGGAAAACAATGTTCCCATATCCATATAATGCCCTGTTTTTATTATGTCAAGACAGCTTTTGAAAGCAGATAATTTTTTCTCGTACTCTTTTGTAAATTTTTTGAAATCTTCTTTCTGCGCTATAGGATTGGATGGGTCTATCGGTCTGAATGTTTCATTTTTGTCGCTCATAAAAGCTTCTTCGCTCGATTCGACAGTATCGCTCCATACGGTAACGCTTTTTACTTTGTTTCTTCTGAGGCGTTCAAATGCATCGACCGTAAGCCTTGTATTCTTTGATAATATATTCATACCGCGAATATTTACCGCATCTTCTGCGAGGATCATATTCGGCCTTAATT
>JAFUUG010000512.1 GCA_017483905.1 Bacillota bacterium | reverse complement strand
TACCACGCTTACGATACCAAGCAGCGGGACTTCTATAATTGCGGTGGGAGGATACAATGCGGCAGACGGAAGAATATATCCGCCATCCGGAAGAGGTCCTTCGACGATAGGAAAACTCGAACCTCTGCTCGTTGCACCTGTATCACAAGGGGGAACCAGCACAGCGGCGGCACTTACAGGCGGTATATTTGCTCTTCTGCTTGAATGGGCAGTGGTAAGGGGAAATAATCCGATAATCAATTCGGCGGCAGCGGTTACATTTGCAATAAGGGGAACGGAGAAGACGGAGAATATCCTCTTTCCGAATAATATATGGGGATTCGGTACGATAAATATTTATGAATCTTTCAGAAAATTACTGTGAAATATTATTGGGTGTGAAAAATTATATTTTTCACACCCAAATTATTTTTATCAGTTAAGTTTGAATGCTCTTATACTTGTATTGAATACATCTATCTGCGATGCAAGCTCCTGAGAAGTTGCAGCAGTCGTTTCGGAAGTTACCGATGTATCGTTTGTTACACGGGATATCGTATCAACTTCAGACTGCATATTCTCCGCAAGTTCCGTCTGTATCTTTGATGATTCGTTAAGACCTACAAGTACATTGTTGACATCAGTTACATTATCTGCAATATCATTTAATATAGCTGCCGTTTCCTGAACAGATGATGAACCGACTTCCACCCTGTTGATAACTTCATCTATAAGATCACGGACATTCTTTGCACTTACCTGTGTCTTATTTGCAAGATTTCGCACTTCATCTGCAACAACTGCAAAGCCTTTGCCTGCAACACCTGCTCTTGCGGCTTCTATTGCGGCATTAAGACTTAATATATTCGTCTGGAATGCTATCTCGTCTATAACCTTGTTTATGTCACTTACCTTTTCGGTAGATTCCGCAACATCGCCTATTGCCTTCGTGAGTTTTTCAAGGGCTTCCTTGCTGACACCTATATGCTGCATGGTAGTATCCGATGCAGACTGTGCCTTTGATATCTCATCAAGGTTTTCGACCGATTTATCCGCTACGGATTTAGACATAGTTACCAGCTTATCAACTGCAACAGACTGTTCCGCTGCTCCCGATGCAAGTTTTGTGGAACTGTCGGCAACGAGTTTTGAACCGTCTTCTATCTGAGAAGATGCGACTTTCATCTCATCTATAAGATTATAGAGATTTTCACGAAGAAGACCGAGAGATTCTCCGATAGAAGTGAAATCACCCTCATACTGTACGGAAGAACGTACTGTAAGGTCTTTATCCGCAAGAGAGCCGATGACGGTCGTTATTTCGCTTACATAGGTATTGAGAGTAGAAGATACATAATTGAGATTTTCCGTAAGCTGACCGAATACACCGCTGAATTCGCCCTCAACATGGTAGGAAAGATTTGCCTTTGCAAGTTCGTCCATACCCGATGAAATAGTGATAAGCGGAGTTTTTACGCTTGTTATAAGTTCATTGAGTACAACAACGAGATTTTCCCAATCCCCTTTTCTCGTTCCCACAGGAAGAGAAGCATTTACATTACCCGAGCTTAGTTGCTCGGAAATATATGAAACATCACTTACTATCGCACGGAGATTATTTGAACAAGATTCGATATCGTTATTCAGATGTTCAAAATCGCCGCTGAATTTTTCATAGGAAAAATCAAAATTACCGTCGGAATAATTCTGTAAACAATTACTGAGTCTGTCAAGTGACTGATTCGATATATCAAGGATATTGTTTACACCGTCAAGCAGATCTCGATATGAATTTTCAAATCCGGTCGTGTCGATTATTTTTATATGACCGTCTTTAAATTCGCTTGTAGTGGTATTTATCTCATCTATAACGAAATTGAGCTTTGTGCTCATGCCGTCAAAAGCTTCATAAAGAAGTCCGACTTCCGTTATATTCGATCTCACTTTATCCGTAACAAGTATACCTTTTTTTATTTTCTCCGCACTTTCCACAAGCTGAGTGATAGGCTTGCTTATCTTACGAGGAAATGTTATACAGAATACTATCATTACCAATATCGCAGCGAGCGTAAGAACTATAAACACAACTCTTGTAACAGCTACAAGGCTGTTAAGATCGTTTTCCGATTCGGCTATATCCTGATTGACAAATTCCGATATACTTCTCATGGTAGATACGATTATATCCGTATCCATATCCTTATCCTGAAAACGAGTGAGAAGTTCACACATTGCTATTATATCATCAGATTTTCCCTGCACCGAAAGTTCGTCAACAAGCGTGGTATCAAAACCGTGACTGAAATCTATATCCTCAAATTCAACAAGGTAATTTCTCATTGCCATTATAAGTTTGAGCTGCTGATAGCCAATGTCATAACCGAGCATTTTACGATATTTCATATCATAAGCTATCGTTTCTATTGTTTTCATTGATTTGTATTTTGCCATATCTTCTTCGACTATTTTTCTGTAAGAACTCTGTATGCCCTGTGATATAGCTACGGAAATGATAATGATAAGCACGAATATCAATGAAATTACCATTATCTGTGATGTCATTTTAAAACCTAAGCTGTTGAAGTCAAGTTTCTTTTTATTCATTCTTATCACCTCCGTTTAATTCGGATAATACAGTATCGGAAACTTCGCTCATCTGCTCCTTATAGTAGTCGATACCCTCATCTACCGTCATTTCGCCCTTTATAACCTTTTCAACGACATTTCTTCTTACTGCGTCTATCTCCGGCAGCATATCCGTTGCCGTATCTGTTGCAACAGGTATAGGATAGAGTACGGAATTATCTTCAAGTATCTTTGTACTGTTTACAACTATCGGATCGAATGTGATAGGATCGCCGAAATCTCTGAAACAAAGGTCAGGTGTATAGTAAAGTTTTGCTATACTTCCCGGTTTTGCATTTATGAGAGTGCCTTTTCCGTTTTCGATCTTCCAGCTCTGATTTTCCACACCTCTTGTAAAGAGGAGCTGACCTTTTCCGCCGTCATGAGTATAGTCTATGAAATATTTGTAGATACCCTCAGGATTTTCGGCAAATTTA
>JAFUUG010000511.1 GCA_017483905.1 Bacillota bacterium | reverse complement strand
CTACAGCATGATAAGCGATATTATTATCTTTGCCGATAATACTTTCTGCTGCCCGACTGATATCATCAATAACAGCCGGAAGATCAAAGCCAAAGTAAGTCCGTCCCTGTCGTGACATATGAATACCTCTTGGTGTATAACCGCATGGAAGATCTACGATCTGACGGTCTTTCCTGCTGCCAATCAGCTGATTCATAGTACGAAACCTCGATTCGAGCAGAACTGTATATGCCGGGGACAACTGTTTGACTTTATCCAGTATTTCTTTTGGAATAAGCTTTTCAGGCATATGTGTGCCGAAAGAAGGAAATTCCAGTACATCGATTATTTTTTTTGCATCTTCATCTCCGGCTGCCGCTATAAGCTGAGTACACGCTTTTGCTGTGTTGAATACAGGATTAACTGCTTCTCTTATTTTTTGTATTTCCATATTGCTCACCCTTTCGTTTTTTTTGTTTTGGTCACATACTCCGTTTTTTTGGATCTGTGCCTGTCAGTAAGCCAACACAATATTCATTTTAATAATTTCACTTGTTAAACCGATTTAATTATACCATAATATGAATATACTTGTCAAAAAAATGTTTGTATCAAGTATGTTGATATATAGAAAAATATATGGTATAATGATTTATAGCAATTCAAAAGAAAAGAGGTGCATTATTTATGGATTACCGAAAATACCATAACACTTATTACATAAGGATAGATAAGAATGAGGAAATAATAAAAAATCTTATGGATATTTGTGAAAAAGAAAAGATCGCATCCGCAGTTTTCAGCGGTATAGGCGGTTGTAAAGAAGCCGAGATACAAACATTTATTCCCGAAAGCGGAACATTTGAAACAGAAACTTTAAGCGGAATGCTTGAACTCGTTTCCCTGAACGGAAATATCATCACCGATGATGACGGAAAATATTTTCATCATACCCATGCCATGCTGACCTATAAAAACGGAAATGAGCATAAAGCAGCAGGCGGGCATATAAGATCAATTAAGGTGCTTTATACCGCTGAGGTAGAATTAAGACCTGTCATTGACGGAGAGATAAAAAGGAAGTATGATCCCGAAACCGGAACAGGTTTCTGGAATTTTAAATGATCCTGTGAAACAGGTGAAAAAACTATAAGGAGTGATATTATGACGGAAAATAATATATATCAGGTGTCTACATTACAAGCATTGGTGCTGGGATATACCCGCTCTGTTATTACTGTTGACAAATTACTTGAAAACGGTGATACGGGACTTGGAACATTTGAGGGAGTAGGAGGAGAAATGATAGTTGTAAACGGGCATTGTTACTGTGCTGCAAATGACGGAACAGTGACCGAAGCCGCTCCGGAAACAGGGGTTCCTTTTGCTGCCGTTACAAAGATAAAAGACGGCAGAAAAGTATCTCTTGAAGACATACCCGATATAGAAAAACTGAAAGTCAGACTTGATAATGCAATAGAAGAAGATTTCGGTCTTAACAGTATGCACATTGTAAAAATAGACGGAACTTTTAAAAAAGTAAGTGCAAGATCCGAGGCGGAATACAAGGCACATCATATCTCCCTGAAAGAAATACTTGAAAAATCTCAGAAAGACTTTTTCTTTAATGATGTAAAAGGTACTTTGGTATGTGTTTACTATCCAGACTACATGGACAGAATAAATGCAAGCGGCTGGCATTTCCATTTTGTTTCGGAGGACAGGAGCTGCGGAGGGCATGTTTTTGATGTTTGCATAGAAAAAAGCGTTGCGCTTATAAACAAGATAAGCAGACTGAATATACAATTGCCTACAGAACCCGTATTTGATACATATTCTCTCAAACAGGTATCACATGATGAGATCAAGGCAGTTGAGCAGGGGAAATGATCTTCTTATCATTACAGTTGTTTTGAATAATCAGGGGGTGTGAAAAAATTAATTTTTCATATCCCCTTTACTATACATTGATATACAATGGTATAAGATGGAGAAATATACAATAAGATGATGAAAAAGTTTTGCTCTTAGGAAAATATGTTGAAATATTTTGAAAAAAACAAGGGCTTTTTTTATTATTTATGATGTTTTGTATATTGAAATATTGCAGATTTGCTGTTATAATAAAAAAGATAATGTAAACACGATGTTTGTTTTGTGTTTGGAATGGAGGAAAAATATGACCCGTGAGGAAATAACCGAGGAGCAGCTCGCCTTATGCAAAAGCTATGAGGATTACGAAAGAACGGGAATGTTTACAAAAGAGCAGCTTGAAATGATAAAGAGGGGATACCGATACGGTCTTGATGTGAAGACATTTGCCAATCCGAAATACAGCGATTATCAGATGCAGGCAATAGCAATAGGATGTCAAAGGGGACTTGATATAAGATACCTGACAAAATACAGACTGAATGCACAGCAGGCATTTGCCATATTATTCGGATTACAGCACGGACTTAATATCAAGTTATTTGCAAATCCCAAATATTCGGGTATACAGATGTGGCGTATTGCAGATGGACTATATGCAAAGATAGATGTATCCGGATATTGTGATGTGACAAATTCGGCTGATTTTATGGAAAATGCACTGAAAGGACTGCTTATAGAAACACTTGAGAAGAACGGCTACACTGAAAGCGCATACGATATGAAGCAGATGATAATAATTGCAAGAGGTCTGAACAGCGGTCTTGATACATCATTCTATGACGACCCCGAATTTTCAAACAAGCAGATGGAGATAATACTCAAAGGTCTTGAAAACAGAATGGACGTGAGCAGTTATGCAAGAACGGATATGAGCTGCGATGATATGATGAAAGTCTACAAAAAGATAGAACAGTATATGTATGGTGACGGTCAGCTGTGACTTTGATAACAAATATGATAAAGGTGAGAAGGAGAAGATGAATGAACAGTTCGGAAATTATTGCATTTGAAAAATGTCTTCCCGAAAAGATAGTTTCAAACGACGATCTGAGTGAATTTCTTGAAACAAGCGATGAATGGATATCTTCAAGAACGGGAATAAGGCAAAGACACGTTTCTACGGGAGAGAGCACATCGGATATATGTGCAAATGTGGCAAGGGGACTGCTTGAAAAAGCGGGAATGAGTCCGGAAGAGGTAGATATTATTATCGTTGCTACAATATCGCCCGATTATTTTACACCGTCAACTGCCTGTATAGTACAGGAAAAAATAGGAGCCTGCAACAGTTTTGCTTTTGATATAAATGCGGCTTGCTCGGGATTTATATATGCTCTGAGTATCGGCGATAAAATGATAAAAAGCGGTATTTACAACAATGCTCTTATAATCGGCGGAGAGATAATGTCAAAGATCATGAACTGGGAAGACAGAAGTACCTGTGTTCTTTTCGGTGACGGTGCAGGCGGAGCATTGCTTAAGAGAAGCGAGGAAAAACAGGCGGTAATATGCGAGGACTTACATACAGATGCAAGCAAGTATAGTGCGATATTGGGACATAAAGTACCTGTAAAGAGTAAATTCGCCGAAAGTGACTATGACGGAAGCGAAGATTATTTCACGATGGACGGAAGAGCAGTATTTAACTTTGCGATAAAGAGAGTTCCTGAGGGAATAAACAAGATAATTGAAAAAGCGGGGATAAGTTTTGACGATGTGAAATATATTGTTCCGCATCAGGCAAATCTTAGGATAGTCGAGGCTGTTGCAAAGAAACTCAAACTTCCGATGGATAAGTTTTTCATAAATATAGACAAGACGGGAAATACGTCGGCTGCAAGCGTTCCTGTCGCTCTTGCACAGATGACGGAAGAGGGACTGATAGAAAAGGGCGACAAGGTGATAATAACAGGCTTTGGAGCAGGGCTGACATGGGGAACGATTTTACTGGAAATTTAGTGAAAAATATGTTACAATAAATATATGTATTTAAATAATTGTATGAGGTGAAGAAAATGAGTTATGATATTTGTGAAATGCTGGGAATAAAATATCCTATTTTTCAGGGAGCTATGGCTTGGATAGCTGATGCGAGCCTTGCAAGCGCAGTTTCCGAGGCAGGCGGTCTTGGCATAATCGCTGCCGGGAATGCTCCTGCCGATATCGTAAGAGAAGAGATAAGAAAGACAAAAGAAATGACGGATAAGCCTTTCGGTGTGAACATAATGCTTTTGTCACCTTTTGTGGATGAGATCGTTGATCTTGTATGCGAAGAGGGGGTTAAGGTAGTGACAACGGGTGCGGGAAATCCCGGAAAATATATGGAAAAATTTAATGAAGCCGGAATATCTCTTATACCTGTAGTACCAAGCGTCGCTCTTGCAAAGAGAATGGAAAAAATAGGGGCAAAGGCTGTCATAGCAGAGGGTATGGAATCCGGCGGTCATATAGGTAAATTAACTACTATGGCACTTGTTCCTCAGGTGGCAGATGCCGTTAATATCCCGGTGATCGGAGCCGGCGGCGTAGGCGATGAAAGAGGAATGGCTGCGGTATTTATGCTGGGTGCTTCGGGTGTTCAGATAGGTACAAGATTCCTCGTTGCAAAGGAATGTACGGTACATCAAAATTATAAGAATAAAGTGCTTAATGCAAAAGATATAGATACAGTGATAACGGGACAGATAACGGGACACCCTGTACGAGTTCTGAAAAATAAACTTGCAAATACCTTTCTTGCTGCGGAGAAAGAGGAAATGGGCAAGGATAAACCCGATCTTGAAAGATTCGATCAGCTTGGAAGAGGAGCACTTCAAAAGGCTGTCAAAGAGGGCGATGTAGATTATGGTTCCGTAATGAGCGGGCAGATAGCCGGTCTTGTAAACAAAGAACAGACTTGCGCAGAAATAATCGAAGAACTCATGACGGGTTTCAATAAACTTATGAATAAAT
>JAFUUG010000510.1 GCA_017483905.1 Bacillota bacterium | reverse complement strand
TTATCTTCTCTTAAATCTCGTAATCTTGGATAATAGCCCATAAAATCACTCCCTATTGACATTGTACAACAAATGATGTACAATTTCCTTGTATGTACAACATACGATGGACAAATAAAAATAAGGAGAAAGTAAGAGGTAATTAAAAATGAAAAGAAGATTAGCAGTATTATCAGCCGCAATTATGACCATTGCAAGTGCCGTTTCGGCAAGTGCGGCAGAGGGCAAAATCGTTGACGGCAGAACACTTGTTCCCGTGCGTGGAGCATTTGAAGAACTTGGATTTGATGTAGAGTGGGACTCGGAAACATCAACGGCTTATATTTCCGATGAGGATAATTTTGTTGAAATAACAAAGGGGCTTAATTATATTGTTGCCAATGATAACAATATTACTCCAGATGTTCCGCAACAGATAATAGATGATAGATTTTATCTTCCTTTGAGAGCTGTCGGTGAAAGTGTCGGTGCAAATGTTGAATGGGATGGAGCGACAAAAACAGCACATATATCATATAACGGAAAAGAATGTTATGTGAATTGTGGCGGAGAAACAGCACAGACAACGCCTGCTTCGATTGACACAAAGGATTTTTCGGGAACATGGAAATGTGATTATGTGTATAATGACGGAAGCTATGATTGGGATTGGGAAGTTGAACTGATATTGAATAAAATCGAAAACAATCATAGAGGCACCGTTGATTATGGTAATACCTCCGGTACTTCAACATATGTAGATTACGAAGGAACATGGAAATTGACATGCACAGGTACTACAGCCCCCGAACATACCGAAGATATAGGTGCATATTATGTGCTTGAAGCCTCTTTCGGACAGCTTGGCGGAACATATAAAGACGGCAGCACCGTTTATCAAATGGAAGCCGCAAATTGTCTGGATACTTTTAAATTTGATGACAGTCGCGAACAACTCGGTAAGCCTTTTACAAATTGGTTTAAAGTTGACGGAAACGACCTTATACAAATGGATGAATCAGAGAATCCCATTTATGATACCAACGGAAATGTATATCGTTTTATAAGGGTTAAATAAAAACAAAATATTTTGCTTTCAGCCTTGAATGTGGTATTATCCCGTCTTTGACAGTTAAAAAACAAAAAACGTCCTGAATATAGCATAGACAGCTACTTTTAGGACGTTTATCTTTTACAGTGAAGAATAGTAATTTATTTTCTACTTTTACTTTTCTTTTGAATTTCTCTCATTTTATTTTTTGGTATAAACTGAAAATCTGTTCTAAAACCGCAAATACTATGGAGTTCGTCTGTAAGTTTAGTTCTTTTATACAAGGGGATAAAACCTTGTTCGCCTACATCAGCAAAATTTATTTCTTTTAAAGTATTCAGTAATTCATCACAGGTACAATTCTCTTTAATAAGTTTTTTTAGTGTTCTGAGTATAAATAGTGCGATAAAACAACATAAAAAATGTGCCTTTATTCTATCTTCACGCCTAACGTTTACAAGTCGTGCTGAGAAATCTGTTTTCATTGTACGAAAGCAGTCTTCTATCTGCCATCTACCTTCACTTACTTTTAATATATCTTTTGGGTCATCATCCAAAAGATCAGTGCAAATAGCATAAAGCCCATCATATTTTTCTTCTTCAATTTTTTCAAGGTCAAGAAAAAATTCTGTCTTGATTTTTTCTCCATTCTCTGTTATTACGTTTTTTCCTACAAATCTTGCAGGATCATTTGGATTTTTTCTTGTTCTTTTAGCTTTGCCGGATTCTACCATTTTCTCCGCACGTTCTACTTGTCTGCTGCGTACTGTTCTTTGATATTCGGCATATTTTGGTGAGTATGTCACTATTAATCTTTGATGAAGCTTTTTTGTTGTATAAGGCTCTTCTTTATAAAATAGTCTATTAGTATCATCTTTGGTAAGATTTGTTATATCAACAGGTTTATTATCTGAAATACACCTGAAGCCACTTTTTTTCAATGCCCATTCACGTTCCTCTAATGGGAGTTTTTTTATGGATTGCGTTACAATAAATGATCTTTCGCCTAAATGGTTATAAAATCGGTTATCTTCAGATGCAAGTCCTGCATCACTGCAAAAAATAAATTTTTCACAGCCAAACTCTTTTATGACTTTTTCTTCTATAGGTTTTAAAGACTTTTGTTCATTCTTATTGCCGGGAAAAAGCGTAAACGCAAGAGGTATTCCATCACCGTCCATAAAAAGTCCCATTTGAACTATAGGGTTCGGACGATGTTCTTTGCTTTTTCCATACTTTCTGATGCCATCTTCCTGTTCGATCTCAAAATAAAAATTTGAACAATCGTAATAAAGAATCTTGTCATTTCTTTTTCTGATAAAAGAACTATTTTTGTATATTTCTGATTGTATATGATCACATTTTTCAGCTAAAACAGAAAGTGCACGATATATATCGTGAAGTTCATATGTAGGAGCTTCCAAAAATTTCATTGCTGCTGCATACGATGAACGTTTGCTTGAAGGATCAAGTATACGAGTGTAAACCAAATCAGAAAGTATTGCATTAAGGTCGTAGTCAAATTTGTATTTTCTTTTGATGTTTGTGCAAACGTTGTCTAATCTAAGTGAATAGTAAATATATTGCAAAAACAGATAGCCACCTTTGAAAAATACCTGTTTTTCATAATCAAGATATCTTTTCGCATGAAATGGTACAAGTACTGTATTAGTTTCTTCTTCTTTTTTATAATTTTGCGTTTCTATTTTTGCCTGCTCTTTTGCCCATGCCATAACTCCTGCACGATCGGTTTCTAATCGTTTGGATAACTCCGCCAATGTTCCTAATTTTCGTATTATTTTTGAAGTACTTTT
>JAFUUG010000509.1 GCA_017483905.1 Bacillota bacterium | reverse complement strand
TGTTTCATTATCCAAGAATATCGCCTTGCCACAGATATAATATTCCCAATCCGCAACACGTCCGTCCTTGTAAATGCGCTTGCGCATCAAATAGCCTGCTGTTTCAAGTTTTTTCAGCGCAGAATAGATTTTTGTCTTGCCGCAGGGCAGAATGGAAGATAACCCCCTGCCGTTGAAGTCCCAATTATCGGGCAGCGACAACATTGTTATCAGCAATCCACGCTCCGCAATATCCAAGTTCACATCACGCAGACAAGAATTGTCAACGATAGTATAGTCCTTTATCTCTCCGACTTTCATTATTTTTGGCATATAAATTCTCCTCTCTGGAATAAAAAAAGCAGTTCCCATTACAGAAACTACCTCATAAGTGTTAAGTATTTAATTATGTAGCACAAACAGACCGTTTGTTAAAACAGTATGCCGTGCAAAATAATATTGATTTTTTAAATTAAAAAATAGGACAATTCAATTCAAAACACGCTTTTTATGCGGATTATCCTTGATTAGTCTTATTATAACAGGTTCATAGCGACAGGTCGACCACTTGAATTTTTTGATACCCCGAAAATGTAATTTTCGCTTTCAAAAAATGTGGTAGACCTGTCACATACCGGTTAGAGTTTCACTCTAAAACTTGATTGGGACGAACTCCCAAACCCTTTGTTTTGCTTCGCAAAAATTTTTGTTGCTTTTATATTGATATGGGTATATAATAAGAGTAGGAAGGAGCAAGTATGATGTGTTCAGAAAACAGAAAGAAAGCCGAAGAAGCATTAAAATTGCTTCGTCCTATTGATGATAACTTTTTCAGAGAATTATTCCGAAACAGCAAAGAACTCACACAGCTTGTTCTGCGATTGTTTATGAACAAACCCGATCTTGAGGTTTTGGAACACGAAACACAATATGATTTAAAAAGATTGCTGGGTGCAAGGTCTATTTGTCTGGATGTAAAAGCTACGGACTCAACAGGAGCAAAATACAATATTGAAGCGCAGCGCAACAAAAACGGCGCAGAACCGTACCGAGCAAGGTATCATCAATCTTCACTTGATGTTGAACACCTTGACGCAAAGCAAAATTTTGATGAGTTGCCCATAACTTATGTAATATTTATTACAGAAACCGATATTTTCGGAGAAAACAAACCTTTATACCGAATCGAAAGAATAAACATCGATACAAATAAGCCTTTTGAAGACGGCGAACATATATTGTATGTAAACGCTTCTTATAAGGATGAAAGTACTCCGTTGGGAAGATTATTGCATGATTTTATGTGCAGCGATCCCGATGAAATGGAAACACCCGAAATGGCAGAAAGAACACGCATCTTCAAGGAAACACCAAAAGGAGTGAGCTATATGTGTGAAATCATTGAAAAATTACAAAAAGAAAGCGCACTTGAAAACTCAAAAGAGATTGCGCTTACATTATTAAAGCGAGGCAAAGATACTATTGATGAAATAAGCTCAATAACCAAACTTTCTGTTGAATTTATTACTCAACTTGCTATTGATAACAACATAGCCTACACCATATAACAAAAAGCCCGCAGATATATTCGAAATTATATCTGCGGGTAAAAATAATTACACAAAATCGACTATATAGCCGTCTCATTTTGTAACTCCGATATCGGCAAGCAATTTTACTCTTTCAGGCGGTAAAGTCCCGTCTCTCAAATAGTTTTTTTGATTCCAGATCCAAGTGCCCAAATCTCTGCCCTTATACCTTACTTTTTGTCGCGGTTCTTGATTATACAGATTTTTGTATTCGATATAAAGTGTATAAGCGCTCATCCATTTTTGCATAAATTTTGTATCCGATAAATTAACGCCAAGAGCCACCAGTTTTTCTTTCTGCTCATCGGAAAGTTTCAGCCTATGGTTTGGTTTTGTCTTTTGTATCTGATTATTCAGCCATGCATTGACATTTACGCCCTTGTAAATGTCTCCACGCTTTGGAAGTCTGCCGTTTATTTCAACAAATTCCTTTAAAATATCATAGACCTCGTTCCAATGAACATCAATTATATTCCACACAAAGCCCAAATCTTCAAGAGCCTTTATCTTTTCGTCGCTCAAATTTCCTTTTGAATAGGCTTTTCTTTGCGAATTCACCCAGGTCATAAGAGTTTTTATGGAAGAATTATTAAGTGCATCGGCATTTTCGGGAAATCTGCCGTTTTGGGCAATAAATTCATTGAGTTGCTCAAACCTGTCTTCCCATTTGGCTGTTTCGTTTATCTTCATCTTGCAGCCAAGCGCCAAAAGGAGCTTTGCGCGTTCTTCTTCCAATATCCCGCTTCGGAATTTACTTCTTTGCGCCTGCACCCATGAAGCCAATTCGGGCG